>JAFUBE010000025.1 GCA_017460365.1 Eggerthellaceae bacterium | reverse complement strand
GGTGCGTTCCGATGGCTGTATTATACCATGATTTTACTATTTAACTGGTATTTCATACCTTATTGCTTATATATCAAGCACGCCATTTTCATCAGTTAGTTTTTATACAGTCTCCCCCGTAGATAAACATGGGAATCAGTAATGAAAACAAAGCCCTCGCAGATGCGGGGGCTTTCCTTATGCCTCTAAGACGCGATGGGAGGAGGTGATGTAAGGAATGGGTTTTCCGTAATGACGATGTTGGAAACGGTTATCGAGGCCGTGCTGGCGAAGTCGGGGCTGTCGGGCGGTGGGGCGTGATGCGGGCGGCGGCTGTGACAGCGCCCGTACCATCACGGCATGGACGGAGCGCGGATGGAAGGCCGCGAAGAATCAAGGGGAGTAACGAAGAATGGATTTCACACCATACATAGGGCCTATCGCCACCGTGGCCATAGGCCTGATCGGCTTCTACATCGCGATGAAGAACGCCAACAACGCCAAGTTCGAGGCGCTTTCGGTGCAGCTGGCGGCTCAGAACGCCGAACAGACGGCTGAGATACGCGCACTCAAGCAGCAGCTGGCCGACTTGAAAGCGGAAGTCGAGAAGCACAACGGCGTGATCGAGCGAACGTACAAGCTCGAGTCTGACATGCACACCGCGTTCAAGCGGATAGATGAGCTGAAGGACGCTGATTTGAGGATTGAACGAAGGATAGAGAGGTAGCGACATGAACATCAACTGGAAAGCGCGTTTCAAGAACAAGTGGTTCTGGCTGACCATCATCCCCGCATTGCTGCTGCTCGTGCAGCAGGTGGCCGGGCTGTTCGGCGTCACGGTGGACATCGCCGACCTGCAATCGCAGTCCATCGCCATCGTGGGCACGGTCTTCGCCATCCTGGCGGCGCTCGGCGTGACGGTGGACATGACCACGCACGGCATCGGCGACAGCGAGCGCGCCATGGGGTACGAAGAGCCTTTCGGGGCTGATTCCAATGAGGATTAACGAGATCGCGGCCGCCATCCACGCCGACATGTGCAACGACGAGGGCAACGGGTACTCCTGGGAGGAGCGCAACGGCAACCCCGCCGACCCGAAGACCCTCTGGTTCGACGGCATGCCGTACACGTACAACCGGGGCGACCGCGACTGCTCGGCGTCGTACATCGAGGCGTGGGCGCTGGCGGTGCAGTACACGCCGTACGCGGGCTGCTTCGACGCGGCCACCTACACGGGCAACATCCGCTCCGTGTTCCAGGCGTCGGGGCTGTTCGAGGTCTGGGACACGGCTAGCACGACCGCCCAGGTCGGGGACGGCTACCTCAACGACGAGAACCACGTGGCCATGTGCCAGAGCGTGGAGCCCGATTTGCTCTCCGAGTTCTCGTGGGGCGACAACGGAGCGTACGGCAACCGGCGCGGCGACCAGTCGGGGTGGGAGTCGCACATCTGCGAGTTCTACGACTACCCGTGGTGGTGCACGCTGCACTACAACGGCAAGGCCGACGGCACCGTGTCGGGAGAGCCTGTCGAGGCCCCGCAGCCGCAGACGGGCGGCTACCAGCTCCCGCCCGACCGCGAGTGGCAGGGCGACGTGGTCGGCCTGGAAGACACCACGGGCTGCGGCGAGGACTTCGCGGGCGTCCCCGGCAGGCCGATAATCGACATCGCGATCGACGGCGTCGGGAAGTACCAGGTGTCCGACATCGACTCCGACGGCTTCTGGCCCATCGTCGACCATTACGACCTGGGCGACCCCGAGGACGGCTACGCCGGCAACGACCGCCCGGTAGACGGCCTGCGCATCTTCGATCCGAGCGTGCACTACCAGCTCCATAAACTGGGATTCCCGGTTGACGAAGGCTGGCACGAGCCGATGGTCGGCACGCGCGACACGAGCAGCGTCGGCGACGACTACGCGGGCGAACAAGGTGTTCAACATGATCTCGTGCGCATCTGGCGCGATGGCGGGGCGCAGCCGCGCTACAACGTCTTTAGCTAGGCCGAGCCATGAAGAACAGCGTAGGCATTATCGCGGCGTACCTTGCCGTCATGCTCGCGGTCGCAGGCGTCATCAGTGCGATTGAATCGGTTGCCTTTCCCGATAGGGCCTGGGCAATCGAGTTCTTTCCCGCACCGAAAGACCGCCCAATCCTCGAAACCGTTCAGCAGGTTCGGAAGGCAAGGGCAACCGGAATCGCCGAGTTCGATTTCGACGGAGTTCACTACATTATTTCGGGATTACCGAAAGAATACGTCGATTATTCGGCGTGGTACGTACGGGTGTCGTAAGTAAGGCAAATTACTTACATGACCATACGATGTAAGTGAAATGACAACTTTCAACGAAAAATGAAAGTGGCGCTCGGGGCTTCGGCCTCGGGCGCTTTTCTGTTAGCATGATGAGTTGGTTACGCTGCTTTAAGAGAAACTAGGACACCGAAACCGTGCTCTAGTAAAATGATGGGCACGCCTTCAGGTGTGAGCAGAATGGGAGATTTACGATTCGTTTTGCTCTCGCCTGGGCGCGCCATTTCATTTGATGGAAGGAAAGGCACGATGGCTAGCCTCAAGGGTCGCGACTACCTCAAGCTTCTCGATTTCGAGAGCGATGACATTACGCATCTGCTCGATTTGGCGCGCACGTTCAAGTCGATGAAGCATGCCGGCACGCCGCATCGCTACCTCGAGGGGCGCAACATCGTGTTGCTGTTCGAAAAGACCTCCACGCGCACCCGCTGCTCGTTCGAGGTGGCTGCATCTGATCTCGGGATGGGTTGCACCTTCCTCGACCCGGCGAGCTCGCAGGTCTCGAAGAAGGAATCGATTGCCGATAGCGCGCGCGTGCTTTCGCGCTTCTACGACGGTATCGAGTACCGCGGGTTCGGCCAGTCGATCGTCGAAGAGCTTGCCGAATACGCCGATTGCCCGGTTTGGAACGGGCTCACCGACGAATGGCACCCCACGCAGATGATCGCCGACATGCTCACCATGCAGGAAAACTTCGGCGAAGACCTCGCCGGGCGCACGCTCGTCTTCATGGGCGACGCCCGCAACAACGTGGCCAATTCGCTCATGGTGGCGTGCGCCAAGCTCGGCGTGAACTTCGTCGCATGCGGTCCGGCCGAGAACCAGCCTGAAGCGTGGCTCGTTGAGACGTGCACCGAAATCGCACAGTCGAACGGTTCGACCGTGCTCGTGACCGACAGCGTGGAAGAAGGCTGCGCGGGCGCCGACGCCATTTACACCGACGTCTGGGTGTCGATGGGCGAGCCCGACGAGGTGTGGGAGCAGCGCATCGCCTCGCTTTCCCCGTACCAGGTGAATGCGCGCGTGATGCAGCTGGCCGCGCCGGAGGCGATCTTCCTCCACTGCCTGCCCGCGTACCACGACACGAAAACGGCAATAGGCGCGAAGATCGCCGAGCGCTTTGGCATCACCGAAATGGAAGTCACCGACGAGGTGTTCGAGGCGCCCTGCTCGCGCGTCTTCGACGAAGCCGAGAACCGCATGCACGCCATCAAGGCAATCATGTATGCCACGCTCTCCGATGAGCCGATCGCGTGAGCCGCTTCGCGTTTGACGTGAAGTGTCACGGCTGCGGCTCATATGGCCATTTATTATGTTTTCGAGCGATTTGAACGAGGCAAGGGAGTTTGGCACATGCAGATTCGCGAACAATTAGAGGAAATCGTCAACCAGGCTATTGCAGCCGCCATCGCCGAGGGGGCGCTTGCGCTCGACGAGGTGCCGGCGGCGGCGCTCGAGAGGCCACGCGATCCGGAAAACGGCGACTGGGCCTCCACCGTGGCCATGCGTTCGGCCAAGCTCGCGCACGCGAATCCGCGCGATATCGCGCAGGCGATCGTGGCGCACCTTCCCGAAAACGACGTCGTCAAGTCGGCGGAAATCGCGGGTCCCGGGTTCATCAACTTCCGGCTCACCGAACAGGCGCTGCAAGGGGTGGTGGCGCGCGTTCGCGAAGAGCGTGGCGATTACGGTCGCGGAGAGGTGGCAGACGGCCCCAAGAACGTGAACCTGGAGTACATCTCAGCTAATCCGACGGGGCCCATGCACGTGGGTCACGGCCGCTGGGCGGCGTTGGGCGATTCTATGGCGCGCGTGATGCGCCATGCGGGTTACGACGTGTACGAAGAGTTCTACGTGAACGACCATGGCACCCAGATGGACGTGTTCGGCAACTCGATCGCCGTGCGTTACATGCAAGAACTCGGCCACGACGCGGAAATGCCCGAAGAATGCTACGGGGGCGCTTACGTCACCGACATCGCGCGTGGAATCATCGAGCGCGAGGGCAACAAGTACGAGGGATTGAGCGACGACGAGCGGCGGCTCGCGTTTCGCGAAATCGGCATGCACGAGATGCTCGGCAACCAGCGAACGCTGCTCGAGAAGTTCGGGACGACGTTCGACAAATGGTTCAGCGAGCGCGACCTGTACGTGGAAGACGCCGATGGTGAAACGGCCGTGTCGCGCGCCCTCGCCGCGATGGACGCGAAGGGCTATGTGTACGAAAAAGACGACGCCACCTGGTTTGCGTCGAGCGAATTCGGCGACGACAAGGACCGCGTGCTCATAAAGGCGAACGGCGAGCTCACGTACTTCACGAGCGACATGGCCTACCACTACAACAAGGTGCAGCGCGGTTTCGACCACCTGATCGACTTGTGGGGCGCCGACCATCACGGCTACATCAAGCGCTGCGAGGCGATGATGGAGGCGTGGGGCTACACCGGCTTGCTCGAAGTCGTGCTCGGCCAGCTCGTGAACCTGCTGCGCGACGGCGAGCCGGTGCGCATGTCGAAGCGCACGGGCGAGATGGTCACGTTCGAAGAGCTCGTCGATGAGGTGGGCGTCGATGCGACGCGCTTCCTCATGTTGTCCCGCTCGTCAGACCAGGCCGTCGACTTCGACATCGAGGTCGCCAAGAAGCAGGACTCCACGAACCCCGTGTACTACGTGCAGTACGCGCATGCGCGCATCTGCTCGATTCTGCGCAAGGCGGCAGGCGACGATTCGGCAGCAGACGAGCTCGCGCGCCGGGTGGTTCCCGAAGGCGTCGACCTGTCCGTGCTCACGCACGGCTCCGAGCTCGCCCTCATGCGCAAGATGGACGACTTCGGCGAGCTCATCGCGCTTGCCGCACGCGATCGCGCGCCGTACCGCCTCACCCACTACGCGCAGGAGCTTGCAAGCCTGTTCCATCAGTTCTACACCAACTGCCACATCATCGGCGAAGAGCAGGCCGTCCAAGACGCGCGCCTCGCCCTTGCAGACGCCACGCGCATCTTGCTCGCTCTCACGCTCGACCTTCTCGGTGTGAGCGCACCCGAGCGCATGTAGCTGCCAGGGTGCGGGGTGTGACACTTCCCGTCAGACACGAAGTGTCATTGTTCGAGGGAGGCATGCGGCAATGAAAGCGCCACCCGAAAAATGACACTTCGTGTCTGACGGGAAGCGTCACACCCGGCG
>JAFUBE010000238.1 GCA_017460365.1 Eggerthellaceae bacterium | reverse complement strand
CCGCAGGGGGCACTTCAGTGCCTGGGGGCGTGACCCGTCACGACAGACACGATCGGTCATTTTTTGGGTGGCGCTGGCTTTGCCGCAGGTCTCCCTCAAAAAATGACAGATCGTGTCTGACGTGAAGTGTCACGCCCCCTGGCAATGAAGGGCCACCTGCGGTGAGGCGGGTGGCCCAGGGGTCGATTCGGGCTACTTGCCCAGGTCGGGATGGAGCAGCGAGGGAGCTGCGCCGAGCAGCAGCTTCGTGTAGTCGTCTTGGGGGTTCTCGAAGACGTCCTTCGCGCGGCCGCGTTCGACGGCCGTCCCCTTGTTCATAACCACGATGCGGTCGGAAATGTAGCGCACCGTCTGGATGTCGTGGCTGATGAAAACCATCGACAAACCCAGTTCGTGCTTGAGGTCCATGAGCAAGTTCAAGATCTGCGCGCGTACCGACACGTCGAGCGCGCTCGTGGGCTCGTCGGCGATGATCGCGTCGGGAGAAAGCGACAGGGCGCGCGCGATGGCCACACGTTGGCGCTGGCCGCCGGAAAGCTGGCCGGGAAGCGCGTCGAGCACGGATTCGGGAAGGCCGACCATGCCGATGAGCTCATGCACGCGCTTCTCGCGGTCGGCAGACGACCCGACAGCGTGTACGTTCATCGGGTCGAGAAGCTGCTCGCGAATGGACATGCGTGCGTTGAGCGCGGTGGCAGGGTCTTGGAAGACGACCGAAATCACACGGCCTATGAGCTTGCGCTGCGCGGCGGAGCGCTTGGTGACGTCCTCGCCCTTGAAGAACACCCGTCCTTCAGTGGGCTGCTGAAGGCCGCACATGACGTTGGCCGTCGTGGACTTGCCGCAGCCGGACTCGCCCACGATGCCGATGGTCTCGCCCGGATTCAGCTTGAGCGAAAGATGCTGCACCGCTTTCACGCGATTGGGGTTGAAAAGCGAGCCCGTGCGCGTCTTGAACGTAACGGATATGTCGTCGAGGAAGATGATGGGCGTGACGCCCTCCACCGTTTCGTCGTCGGCTGCCTCGCGGGCGCGGGCGGAGGCGGCAGCGTCTTCGGCTGCTTCGGCTTCAGCGCGCACGGCCTCGGCTTCCGCGACCTGCTCGGTGTCTTCGATGGCGATTTCGTCAGCGATACGTTCGGAATCGCTTGCCGCAATGCCTTCGAGGTCCTTCACGTTCAGGTTCTCGTTTGCCATTACGCTGCACCTCCTTCAGATACGATTTTGCCGTCGACGAGGTACGGCTCAATGCCGAGCCGTTCGAGCTCGCTGTCGGGCAATTCGGCGTAATAGTGGTCGGTTCCGGGCACCTGCTTGAGCATCGGGGGAATCGGCGAAACCTTGTCGGGATGGCTCGAGCGCGGGCGGAAGCGGTCGCCTTCGGGGAAATCCTTCGGGGAAGGAACGCTGCCGGGCACCTGGTGCAAGCGGTCGCCGCCGGCTTCGATGGAGAGCACCGAGCCAAGCAGGCCGCGCGTGTACTCGTGCACCGGATGGCACAGGATGTCGCGCACCGGGCCTTGTTCGACGACCTGGCCGGCGTACATGACCGTGATCGAATTCGCAACCTCGGCCACGAGCGCGAGGTCGTGCGACACGAACACCATGGCGAAGCCGAGCTCGGCCTGCAGCTTGTTGAGCAGGTCGATCACCTGCTTTTGGATGTTAACGTCGAGAGCGGTGGTGGGCTCGTCTGCGATGATGAGCTTCGGGTCGCGCGTGAGCGCCATGGCGATGAGCACGCGTTGGCGCTGGCCGCCGGAAAGCTCGTGCGGATACGAGTCGAGCGTGCGCGCCGGGTCGAGGCCCACGAGCTCGAGCAGTTCTTCTGCGGTGCGCGTGCCACCGCGCTTGGTGAGCTGCTTCATCTGCGCTTTGATCTTCATCGACGGGTTGAGCGAGGAAAGCGCGTCCTGGTAGATCATCGCGATTTCCTTGCCGCGCAAATCGTTCATCTGCTTCTGGTTGAAATCGAGCAGGTTCTTTCCGTCGTAGAGGATCTCGCCCGAAATCTGCGCCTTAGGATCAATGAGCCCCATGATGGTGAGCGACGTGATCGACTTGCCGCAGCCAGACTCGCCGACAAGGCCCATCGTCTGGCGCGGGCGCACGACGAAGTTGATGTGGTCGACCACGTTCACGTCGCCGTGGCGCGGGAACTTGATGCAAAGGTCCTTGACTTCCAAAATGGGCGGCACGTCGGTGTGCGCTTCGAAGCGATCGGTGCGCTGGGTTTCGATTGCGCGGAGCCGATCGAGCCGCGCCTTCAGCGATGCGGCCTGGGCTTCATGAGCCAGACGCGGGTCGGCGACGAGGCGGTCGGCCTCGCGGTTGCCGGACAGGTTGTCGTCGGCAGCGGCCACAGGCGCCTTGGGCGCAGCGGCGAGCGCGTCGGTCATGCCTTCGGACAGGATGTTCAAGCACAGCACCGTGATCATGATGGCCAGGCCCGGGAAAAGCGCCTGCCACCAACGGCCCGCGAGAACGCCGCCGCGGGCGTCGGCGAGGATGTTGCCCCAGGTGGGCGTCGGCTCGGGGATGCCCGCAGAGATGAACGACAGGGACGCCTCGAACACGATGGCGTCGGCCACAAGCACGATGGTGAACACCATGACCGGCGCGATGCAGTTGCGCACGACGTGTTTCCACAGGATATGCGGCGCGCGGGCACCAGACACCACGACTGCGCGGACGTAGTCTTGGTTGTATTCGCTCATCACGTTGGCGCGCACGATGCGTGCGAGCTGCGGAACGTACAGAAAGCCGATCGCGAAGATGAGCGAGGGCACCGAATTGCCGAACACGATGACGAACGTCGCGGCGAGCGCGATGCCCGGGAACGACATGACGACGTCGAGGATGCGCATGATGACTTCGGATATCCACTTGCGCGACACCGCGGCGATCGAGCCGATGATCGACCCGAAGACGAGCGCGAAAGCCGTGGCGCCCAAGCCGATGACGAGCGAATAACGCGCGCCATACATCATGCGCGAAAGCACGTCGCGACCCTTGTCGTCGGTGCCGAACAGGAACTGGGAATCGGGCGCCTCGCGCGCGATGAAGATCTCGAGCGGGTCGTGCGGCGCGAGGAAGTTCGCAAACACGGCGATGAGCACGACGACGAGCAACACGATAAGCGAGACGCGCGCGCCGACCGACATGTTCTTCCAACGGCGGAAACGCACCTTGCCAGCGTTCTGCTCGAGCTTCGCCGTTGTGTTTTCTCTTAACTTCACCATGGCTACACGCTCCTAATCCGCGGATCGATGAGGATATAGAGCATATCCACGATGATGTTGATGATAATGAACGTGATCGCCACGACGAGCACGACGCCTTGGACGAGCATCACGTAGTTCGACTGGATGCCCGAAAGAATGGCCATGCCCATGCCGGGCAGGTTGAAGATGACCTCGATGACGACCGCGCCGCCGATGAGGTAGCCGATGCGCAGGCCGAGCACGGTGACCGGCGTGATGAGCGCGTTGCGGAGCACGTTGCGCGCCACGACGACGCCTTTCGGAATGCCGCCGCCAAGCGCGGTGCGCACGTAGTCTTTGTCGAGTTCTTCGACCATCGAAGTGCGGATGACGCGCGTCATCTGGCCGATGACGGGAATGCCGAGCGCAACGGCGGGAAGCGCCATGCGGGCGAACCACCCGCCCGGGTCTTCGCCGAACGCCGGCAGCGGGCCCGACGCCGGCAGCAAGTGGAGCGTAGACGAAAACATCAAGATGAACAGCACCGCCAACCAGAACGACGGGGTGGCGATGCAAGCGATCGAGAATACTCGAATCACCTGGTCGGGCCATCGGTCACGATACAGCGCCGACACGACGCCCAAAATGACCGAGAACACGATGGCGATGATGAGGCCCATGAACGTGAGCTGCAGCGTAACCGGCAGCGCTTCGCCGATACGATCGGCCACGCTCGCGTTGTTGGCGCCGTACGTCCCCAAATTCCCCTGGAACAGGCCGGCCATGAAGTTGCCGTAACGCACGAGCAGCGAATCGTTGAGCCCGTGCTGGTCGCGGTACTGGTCGAGCTGTTGTTGTGACGCGTTCTCGCCGAGCACGGCCGTCGCCTCGTCAATCGGAGAAAGCGCCATCAGGCAGAACACGAGAATCGTCACGCCGAAAACCATGATGGGCAGCGCAATGAGGCGCCGGCCGATCAGTCTCAGCAAATTATTCACGTATCCCCCTTCCGACTCGCGGGGATCTCTCCCCTCCTTACAGATTCTTGCTCATTGTAGCCCCAATGAACAGAAGCGGGGGCCGCACCACCAGGCGCAACCCCCGCAAATTGTCTCGTGAGCGATGAAGCTTCACCCTACGCAGGAGAAGCGCCCAGGAAGACGAGGCCGGTCGTGGAGATCGGCTCGAAGCCCTTGATCTTCTTCTGCTGGTAGCCCGTGGCAAGCTCACGATGGAACAGCGCGTACAGCGGCACGTTCTCGGCGATGAGGTCGAAGCACTGGTTCCACAGCTCCTGCTGCGCGGTGCCAGACGCCTCGCGCGCCTGCTGCATGAGGGTTTGCAGCTCGGCGAACTTGCCGTCGCCGGCCTTCGCCCAATACGAGCGGCCCTGCGTCCACACGTTGTCGCCGTACCACCAGCTCATGAGCAGGTCGGGGTCGTTGCCGAAGCAGGTCGGGTCGCCCGGCGTGAGCATGAGGTCGAACGCCTCGTTGACCGAGTTGTCCTCACGCGGCGCATAAGCCGGCCAGTCGATTTTCTGCTCGGCGATGGTGGTGCTGATGCCCACGGCGTCGAGGTCGTTCTTGATGGAAGCGGCGAGGTCTTTCACCCAGTTGTTGTTCGTGACCATGGTGACGCTCAGCGATGTGACGCCGGCCTGCGAAAGCAGCTCCTTGGCCTTGTCGGGGTTGTACGTGTAGACCGTGGATGCCTGGTGGTAGTTCGGATGGTCCTTCGGCAGGAAACCCGTGACCGGAGCCGCATGGCCGGCCAGCGCATTCTTGATGAGTTTCTCGGTGTCGATAGCGTAGAAGAACGCCTGGCGCACGCGCGGGTCGCTCAGCGGAGCCTTTTGGCAGTTGAACATGAGGAAAGCCTGGTTGAAGCCCTGCGCATAGTCGACCGTGGCGCCCGAGGCGACGAGCTGGTCGGCGTTGGCATCGGGCACGCTTTCCATGACGGCCACGGACGCTTCGGAAAGAGCCGTGGTGCGCGCGGTGCCGTCGAGCATGATAGACCACGTCATGCTGTCGGCAGTGGCCTTGTAGGTGCCCTCGTAGTTGGCATTCGGCTTGAACGTGATCTGCCCGCCATCATCGCCGTTGATGGTGTCGTACGCCCACGGGCCCGAGCCGATAGGCGCGGTCTTGAGCTGATCTTCGGTCAGCGACGCCGGGAAGATCTTCACGACGGACAGACGGCCTTTGAGCAGGCTCTCGAACGGGTACTTCAGCGTGAAGGTGACCGTGGAATCGTCTTTGGCGGCAACGGTGTTGATGAACGACAGGAACGCGCCGTACGTAGAATCCGCGATGTTCTTCTCGAAGGCGTTCACGACGTCAGCAGCCGTGACGGCAGTGCCGTCGGAGAACTTCGCGCCCTTGCGCAGCGCTACCTCGTACTCAAGGTCGCTCACCTTCACCGGCTCGCCTGCGGCCAGCGCGGGATAGGTCTTGTAGGTGTGCAGGTCGAGATCGTACAAGCCCTCGAACACGTGCCAGGTAGCCGCCAGCATGAGCGCCGAGCTGTTGCCGATGGGGTTCACGTTGGTCGACGTGTAAGCGCATGCACCCGTGAGCGCACCGCCCGAGGCAGCTGCACTGCCCGAGGCAGACGACGAAGAGCTCGCAGCGGAGCTCGAGCTCGAGCTCGAGCTCGACGAGCCACCACCGCAGCCCGAAAGCGCCAAACCGGCCACAGCGGCGGTGGCGGCGCTTCCCGCCAGGAACGTACGACGGGTCAAACCAGACTTATTCAGTTCCATGACTCCTCCTATTCCCTGCCCGGAAGCCTTTCCCGAAACTCCCGGATGCCGCTGCGTCCGACAGCGGCCTTTGATGCCCGTATTATCTGATATATTTGGTTCGAATGGTAGATTGCTCGTTCGATGTGAAACAAATTCGACTCTGAACAGGTACGATGCTGTAACTCGAACCGTAATGGAAAGTTATTCATACTGTTTTGGATATAGTTAGCTTAAACATACCGAATGAAGAAGCGATGGAAAAGCCGCTGAAAGCACCCGCCGCATCGAACGAGGCTGTGCGCAAATCGATGCAGGGCAACAAGCGCCGCGACACGAAACCCGAGCTTCAGGTGCGCAAAATGCTACGCGAGATGGGCTATCCCGGGTATCGGCTCGACTGGAAGAAGGCGCCCGGGCATCCCGACATCGCCTACCCGGGACGCAAGACCGCCGTGTTCGTCATGGGGTGCTACTGGCACGCGCACGAGGGTTGCAAATACGCGAGCAAGCCCAAAGCGCATTCCGAATACTGGGAAGAGAAGTTCAGGCGCAACAAGGAACGCGACGCGCGCGTGCGGGCGGAGCTCGAAGAGATGGGCTGGCACGTCATCGAGATCTGGGAATGCGAGCTGAAGCGCGACAAGCTCGCCGTCACCCGCGAACGCCTCGAGCGCGAAATCCGCTACGCGTTCGTCGAATTCTGACTTTGCAGGTGCCCTGGACTGCCCCACTTTGGGTCTGGCAGCAAGTGGGGCAGTCCAGGGCGAGCCGGGGGCGGTGGGAAACGAGATGCTCGGCGGAAGCGTAGCAGACCGTGTATGGCGCGACGTGTCACGCTAGTCTTCGCTGGCGAGTGGACGGCGCGCAGGAGCGCGGTTGGCGGCGAGCAGGCCGGGAATGTAGATGGCGAGCGCGCCGACGGCGGAGAGCGCGAGCACGGCGGCCGAAACGAGCATGTCGACGTTCATGAGCCTCACGCCGATGCCCACGGTCGCCCATAGGATGACCAGCGGGAACACGTAGTCGCGGCTATTGCGCGCAGAAAGGAACGCCACGACGAGCACGGCGAGCGTGAGCACGACCGTCGACACCTGGTTCGCGAGCAACGGAGCGTCGAACATGCGGGTAGCGAGATTGGTGGCATTGGCGATCATCGCCACCGTGAGCCAGCCAAAATACAGCGAGAACGGAATGAGGTTGAAACGGTTGCGCGTCGGATCGTCGCGCAGGTTCATGTACAAGACAAGCATGGAAGCCCACAGCGCCACCATGACTATGAGCGCAAGCTCGATTTGCTGGAAGTGGAATGCGACGAGCCAGCCGACGTTGAGCGCGCACGTGACGACGAACAAGCCCACCTCGAGCGGCGTGAGGGAGCGACCATCTGCCGCGCGCGACGATTCCAGGATCATCCAGATCACGAGCGCAGCGTAAATCGCGCTCCAGATGGAAAACACGTAGCCGGCTGGCGTGAACCACGCGAACACCTGGTTCGACACCTCAGATGACGTGACACCGCCGAGCTCGAGGAACTCGAACAGGAAATTGCAGGCCATCATCGCGACCAGCGCGACCCAGCACAGCACGATTCCAACAATGGAAGATCTCCGTTTATGTACAGCGTTCATGATGCACCTACCTTTCTTTGGAAGCCAAGTCGCGACTATGCCCTGCATGGTAGGCGCTCTGAGGCCGATTGCGGTTCGCACATCGCGATTGTTGAAGCGCACTTGGCGAACCGTATCCAGCCTGTTTTGAATGACACGCTCGGAAATAAGAATGCGACGCGCCTTCGGCGCTGCTGATGGATCCGCCGCTTCGCGGCGGCGGCAAGCTCAAGAGCTTGCCCTACGGGGGTTAACAACAAAGTAAGTATCGCCGGGCAGTGACATTACCTGGCGGTTTTCCATCGGAACGCGATTCCGTAATCGGCAATCACCGTAGGGCCAGCTCTTGAGCTTGCGGCCGCCGCGAAGCGGCGGAGTCT
>JAFUBE010000237.1 GCA_017460365.1 Eggerthellaceae bacterium | reverse complement strand
TGTCTCCCTCGAAAAATGACACTTCGTGTCTGACGGGAAGTGTCACGCCGCGTACGGGGTGGGGATAAAGACGTGTTTCCCTAGGTCGCACCCGCCAGCGAGAACAAGGGCTCGCTCGTGATAAACGAAGGGCTGGGTCGGCCGAGGTTTGCGAAGGCCCCTGATTCTGCACAACCCTGAGCGGAGGCTCCTTGCTGTGCTACCCTGCAAACCGCGCGAGAGGGCTTCACGGTTTCGTGCAGCAAAACCTCTTGGAGAGAGCATGCAAAAAAGGCATAAGGCAAATGGCAACCAAGACGGAGACGAAGCAGTATTGAAGCTACGTCGATGCGTGAAGAATACGACTTCAGCAACTCGGTAGCGAACCCGTATGCGAAAAGGACCCGCAGGCAGGTGACCATGAACCTCGACGTCAACGTCATTGATTATTTCAAGGCTCGTGGTGCGGAGACGGACATACCCTATCAGCGGCTCATAAACCTATATCTATCGCGGTGCGCCCCCGAAGGCAAAAAGATCGCTTTCGTCTAGCGTTGCCTGCCCCGCCTGTCGATACGCATCAGAGCGCTCGTCGACTACGTCGCCAGAGGCATCAGCTTCGATTACAACACCACTGCCTCCGACTAAAGCCGGCCTTAACGCGACAGAAGATCGAAAATGAGCGACCTCGGTGGTTGCGCACCGCATGACGACACGCCGATGTCACGAATGCCGACGAGCTGTTCGGGGACAAGTCAACGGGCACACGGGTAGGCTCCTCATGATCGCGGTACTGAACGCTTGATATTCGAAGCCCACCTTGGTGTGTCTCGCGCATGAGCTCGTGGTCAACTGCGCCACGACCCTTCAGCAGTTCAAGCAACTGCGCGAATGCAAGGCCGATACGGCCGGCTTATGCCTCGGCATGCTCGGCCAACTGAGCGAAGCCCATCAGCGCGCTCTCATCACAGGAACGAGCCTTCCAGCGGTTTAAGGCAACATGCACGAGCAGTGGGTATAATGGCAGCGTCACTCGAAGGGGCGTCGGGGAGCGCCGCTGGGCGAGGGGAGCGGATATGCTGGGGAAAAGGCAGCCGCTGTCTATCGAAAAGCGGCATGAGGCCTCCAGAGGATAGTTTGACGGCTGTGGAAAGGGGTTATCGGCACTATGCATAGCGCAGACGAACTCGAGAAGTCCGTGCGCGTCACCCCGCCGAGCGCATGGGTCGCGCTCGTCGCTTTCACCGCATTGCTCGCGGGGCTTCTGGCTTGGGCCATATTCGGGACCATCGCGACGAGGGTGCCGACGAAATGCGCCGTCATCGACGGGCAGGCGGTGTGCTTCCTTTCCGAGAAAGACATCGTGAAGATGCATGTGGGCGATCGGGCCGACGTGGTCCAAGCCGGCGGCCTCGACGATGAAGGTGGGGCGACTCTGCAAGTAAGCGGTATCTCAACCTTGCCGGTTTCGCGCACCGAAGCGGAAAAGGTCGCGCCTGGCGATTACCTGGTCGGTGCGCTGATGCCAGAGGATTGGGCCTACCAGATCACCTTCGAGGGCGATACGTCCAGGCTGCCAGAAAACGTGCCGTTGTCCGCGGAGATCACGGTAGAGAGGCTTGCGCCCATCCGTCTGTTGCTCAGGAGCTAGGGAAATGATGAGTAATCATGCCGGCCCAGATTCCACGTGGCGGCGCGCTTCACCCTCAAATCTCATTTGCCCACGCCAGACGTCTCACATGACATCGGTAAGGCAGGGAAATCGTGGCTAGGGGCGTCGCAGAAGTCCCCCAGATCCTGCAGATGGAGGCGCTGGCATGCGGTGCCGCCGGGCTTGCCATGATCTTGGCATATCATGGCCGTTGGGTGCCGCTTGAGAAAGTGCGGGTCGACTGCGGCGTGTCGCGCGACGGCGTGAGGGTCGAAAACGTCCTTCGGGCGGCGAACGCTTACGGCCTGTCTTCCGAATCCGTCGAAATGGGCGCGGTTGACCTCGTGGCGACGGAAACGCTGCCCTGCATAGCGCTGTGGAAGCAGGGCGGTTTCGTCGTGGTCAGCGGTTTCAAGGGAAACCGCGTATACCTCAACGACCCCGCGCATGGGCGAACCAGGGTCTCGTTAGAAGAATTCAAGGCATCCTATGATGGGACGGCCCTCTTCTTCCGGAAGACCGACGCCTTCGAAGAGGGCGGCGAGAAACCGGATGCACTGCGGTCCGTGCTCAAGCGGCTTTCCGGCTTCAAGTCAGCCATCGCGTTCGTCATGCTGGCTTCTGCCATAGTCTCGGTCGTGGCGATCGCGACTACATCACTCGGGCAAGTATGCATGGACCGAATCCTGACCGGCGAGACTCCGGGATGGATAGGCAGCTTGGCATTGCTCATGCTCGTTCTTGCGCTCGTGTCGGGAGCCGTTTCGGTTATCAACGCCCACTACCTGGTGAGCATCCAGGGGAAGTCTGCCGTCGTGTCGTCGGCACGGTTCATGAACCACCTGTTACGGCTGCCCGTCGGGTTCTACGCGCAACGGATGGTTGGCGATCTGCAATTGCGCCAAGCCGATAACGAGAAGGTGGCGGCCACGCTCATCGGGCAGCTGGCCCCCGTTCTGATAAACGCGGTCTTGCTGCTGCTCTACCTGGTCGTCATGCTGGACTACAGCGTTCCTCTGACCATCGTGGGCGTGCTGTCCATAGTGGCCAGCGCCCTTACAGCGCGTTACGTGTCGAACAAGCGCCTCAACCTGATGCGCGCCAGCGCAAAAGCGGAGGGCATGCTGGGCTCCTCGAGAGTCAACGGCATGGAAATGATCGAGACCATTAAAGCCGCAGGTGCCGAAGACGCCTTCTTCAACCGGTGGTCGGGTTATCAGGCGGCTTATTACGACATCACGGCCGACACGACTCGGATTAACGAGTACCTGGGCAGGTTGCCCCAAACCATCACGAAGCTCGCTAACATAGCCGTGCTGGTGTTGGGGATCTGGCTTATCGTGAAGGGCGATTTCACGCCGGGCGCCCTGCTGGCGTTCACGGGGTTCCTCACCTCGTTCATGACGCCGATGAATCAGATGATTGACCTCGGCCAGAAGGTGCAGGAGATGCAGGCGAAAGTCGAGCGGATAGAAGACGTCATGCGCTATCCCACAGATGTGGAGGAAGGCGAGGAAGCGCCCGAGGCGGAAGGCTTAGAGCTCGAGAAGCTGAGCGGTCGCGTGGACCTGGAGGGCCTCACGTTCGGCTACTCGCCGCTCGATCCGCCGCTTGTCGAGGGTTTCGATTTGCACCTGGAACCCGGCCAATGGGTTGCCCTCGTGGGCGGTTCGGGCAGCGGGAAGTCCACCATCGCGAAGCTCGTGTCGGGGCTCTATACCCCCTGGTCGGGATCGGTGAAGTTAGACGGCGTCCCCTTGGACCGCGTGCCGCGCTCCCTCCTGCGCGGGTCGCTTTCCGTCGTCGACCAGGATATCGTCACGTTCAGCGATACCGTGTTCGACAACGTGACGTTATGGGATTCGTCCATCGAGGATTTCGAGGTGATTCTGGCGTGCCGCGATGCGGGAATCCACCAGGATATCGCAGCACGCAAAGACGGCTACCAATCCATGGTCGCGCCACGCGGGCGCAATTTCTCGGGTGGTCAGCTGCAGCGCATGGAAATCGCGCGTGCGCTCACGGTCGACCCCTCCATCATCATCTTGGACGAGGCGACGAGCGCGCTCGACGCCCAGACCGAGGCCGAGGTCATCCAACGCATTCGCGATCGCGGCGCTACGTGTATCGTGGTGGCGCACCGACTTTCCACCATTCGCGATTGCGACGAGATCATCGTACTGGACTACGGCAAGGTGGTCGAGCGCGGAACCCATGATGAGCTCATGGCCCGAAACGGTGCTTATGCGGAGTTGGTGCGCAATGACTAGTTGGGCAAATCTGCAAATAGAGGCCCGTGCGAAGCTGAACGACGCCATGGAAGAGCAAGCTTACGCGCAGCTTGCACGCAGTGTGTCTGACCCGGAACAGCGCGCCTCATTCGATGGCGATTCGCAATTCGACAGGGCGGCGAAAATCTGCCTGAAGTATCTGGAAGCCGAACCTGGTGACATCCCCGATGGCGTGGAGGATCCCGACGAGCGACTCGATTGGCTCTGCCGCCCCTCGTCAACCATGCGCCGTGCGGTGCGTCTGGAAAAGCGCTGGCACAGGCGAACGTACGGCGCGATGCTCGCGCATCTCGATACGGGCGAGGCGGTCGCCTTGCTGCCCAGGGGCCTGTCCGGCTACTACTACACGGATCCCTCGACGGGGCGCAAGGTGAAGGTGACGGATTCCGTCGCGCAGCACATCTGCGACAAGGCCCTCCTGTTCTACAAGCCCCTGCCGGCCAAGCCGCTCACGTCGGGCGATCTCGTGTCGTTCATCTTCGGGGTGTTCGACCGTCACGACTACGCCACCGTCATCATGGCGGCCCTGATCGTGGCGCTCGTCGGATTGGCGCCGGCTTGGGCTAACAAGGTCGCCTTCGGACTGGTGGCTCCTTCTGGACAAGTCGGGCTCATCGCGCCGGTGGCCGCATTGTTGCTAGGCGCTACGGTATGCGGCGCGCTCACGACTATCTGCCGCAACCTGATCACGGAGAGCATGAGCGTCAAGGCGGAGGTGGTTACCGAAGCGGCGATCTTCTCCCGTGTCCTCGCGCTGCCCACGACGTTTTTCAAGCGCTACTCGGCGGGCAATCTCGCCAACCGAATCGGCAACGTATACGCGCTGGTCAAGAAGACGATCACGTTCATCTTCGGCGCGGGTCTCACGTCGTTGTTCGCGCTTATCTACGTCGTGCAAATCGCGGCCTTCGCTCCCGCCTTGGCGGTTCCCGCGTTTCTCATCGTCGTCGTGCAGGCGGCGCTTACGGTTTCCATAACGTACGCCATCATGGGCTATGAGAGGAAAGCCAAGCGAGCGAACGCAAGACTCTCTGGCGTGGTGACCGCGCTTCTGAACGGCGTGCCGAAGATCAAGCTCGCCGGCGCCGAGAAGAGGGCCTTCGCCCGGTGGGCCAGGTCTTTTTCCGAGTATGCCGAGCTCGTCTACAACCGCCCCACCGCCCTGCGCGCGCTACCTGCTCTCGTGGCGTTCGTGGCGCTCCTCGGCAATGCGCTCATCTATTACCTTGCGGCGAGAACGGGCGTGAGCGTTGCCGACTTCATGGCCTTCAACGCGGCATACGGCCAGGTAAGCATCGCGCTCGTGGAGTTTGCCGCAATTGCGGGCCAAACCGCGGAAATAAAGCCCCTCATGGATCTCGTGGCGCCGATTCTCGAAACGGCACCCGAAGCCGACGACACCAAGCCGAGCGTGGAATCGCTCGATGGCAGCATCGAGGTGTCGGGAGTGACGTTCAGCTATGGCGAAGACGGCCCCACCATCTTGCGCGACCTGTCGTTTACGGTGCGCCCCGGCGAGTACGTGGCGCTTGTCGGAAAAAGCGGTTGCGGGAAGTCGACTATTCTGCGCCTGCTGCTCGGTTTCGAGGTGCCCGACAGCGGTAGCGTGTTCTACGGTCCACACGACGTGCAGAAAGTGGATCTGCGAAGCTTGCGCCGGCACATCGGCACGGTGCTCCAGGACGGCAAGCTCTTCATGGGGGACATGGCGAGCAACATCACCCTTTCGACGCCAGGCGCAACCATCGAAGACGCCTGGGAGGCCGCTGAGATGGCGGGCATCGCCGATGACATCCGCAAGATGCCCCAGGGCATGCAGACCCTGGTATCCGAGGGGTCAGGCGGGGTGTCGGGCGGGCAGCGCCAACGGTTGCTGATAGCGCGCGCCGTATGCGGCGGCAGGCGCATTCTCCTGTTCGACGAGGCGACGAGCGCGCTCGATAACAAAACGCAGAAACACGTGAGCGACTCGCTCGACGCGCTCGCCTCCACGCGCGTGGTGGTCGCGCACCGGCTCTCGACCGTGCGGCATTGCGATCGCATCCTGGTGGTCGACGGCGGGCGCATTGCCGAAGAAGGCACCTACGACGAGCTCCTGGCGAAGGGCGGCCTGTTCACCGAGCTCGTGAAGCGGCAGATGCTCGATTCCGGCGATTCCGCAGGCGTGACAAACGGTTCGTAGCCGTTTTCAGATTGTGGCCATATGAAGCATGACAAGTGCAAGTTGCCAACTAACCGCTTTATGCCATCGTGTCGCTTGAAGTGATGGCGCATGCTGTGGACAGGGGCCACGGGCGGGGCATTTGCGACCTCGACATCG
>JAFUBE010000236.1 GCA_017460365.1 Eggerthellaceae bacterium | reverse complement strand
TTTATGACGGGTAGTGTCACACCGGGCTCACCGCATGCGTTGCTTCATGGCGCGTTCGATGTCGCGCGCGGCATCGCGCTTGGCGATCGTCTGTCGCTTGTCGTACAGTTTCTTGCCGCGCGCCAGTGCAAGCTCGACCTTTACGAGCGAGTTTTCGGAAAAGTACATGGATAGCGGCACGAGCGCGAATCCCTTTTCGCGCGTCTTCTGCTCGAGCGTGCGGATTTCGCGTCGGTGCAGCAAAAGCTTGCGCTTGCGGTCGGGGTCGGGGTTGTCCCATCCGCCGTTGCGGTAGGGCGAGATATGCACGTTGTGAAGCCAGACCTCGCCGCCGCGAATGAGCGCGTAGCAGTCGGTGAGCTGGCAGTTGTTGTCGCGCAACGACCGCACCTCGGTGCCTGACAGCACGATGCCTGCTTCGTAGGTCTCCAAGATTTCGTACTCGTGCTGCGCACGGCGATTGGTCGCGATGGGTTTCTTTTCGCGCGTCTCCATTACCAATACTCCTTCGTACGCCTGCGCCTGCGTTTCTTTTCGGGCCTGAAGTCGAGTTCGAGCTGACCATCGAGCGCGCTGTTCTTTGCGGTCTTCCGCTCGATTTTCTCGATGTTCCAAGAAGCTGCGTCCTTGCCGAACGTCTCGAGCATCTTCAGGCGTGCGTCGTGCAGGTTGTCTTTCGTTCCCATGCGCGCCTCGCTCTCGAACTCGAACGCGCCAGCGCCGCGCACGTCGGCTGCGGCGGGAGAGCGATAATGTGCTAGGTAGGCGGCCATCGGCGATTCCTCGAATCCGTGTTCTGAAAAAATGATACCACGCAGCGGGAAATGTACGCGCCTACGTGGGGCATCTGTGTGAATATGAGTAACAAAACGGTAGCTGACGGCGTTTTCGCAAATCGGCCTCGCGAGCATTGTTACAATGGCAAAAAAGTTACGAATCGAACACCAAGGTAGAAACGCAGCAATGAGTTTATTTAGCAAACCCCGGGGCAAGCATGCCCAAGGTTCCAACAATAAGGACGAAGCCCTCGAATCGCCGGAGTTGGTTTCGCCGGCGGCCGACGAAACCGAACAGGGAGAGCGCCCTGAAGTCGAAGGCGAATCGGAAGGCGCCGAAGGGGGCGCATCTTCCGGTGCGCAGGCCAATGCAGACGCCGCCGAAACAGAAGACGGCCTTTCCGATGAAAGCGTGTCTGGCCAGGTCGAAGCTGCCGAGTCAGGCGCGTTCGTCGCTGCCGGCTTCGGTCAGATTCCCGCCGAGAAGCGTCGCCGCGGGCTGAAGGCGTTCGGTATCGCGGTAGGCGTGATCGCGGCGGTGCTACTCGTTGTCTACATCGTGGGCGCCGTTGTGTTTATGGGTCGCTTCCTTCCGAACACCCGCATCGGCGACCACGACATTTCGATGAAAACCGATGCCGAGGTCGTCGCGCTGCTCGACGGAATCGCCGCCGATTACCAGCTCGACGTTCTCGGCGGTGGCTTCGCCTACCGCACCACGGGCGAGGGAATCGGTCTTTCCATCGATTCGGCGGGCATCGTGAGGGCCATCCACGAAGACGAGAACCCCTGGCAATGGCCTTGGCTCATCGCCCAGCCGAACCATGACGAAACCAGCAGGATGGCCATCACATTCTCCCCGAACGTATACGAGGCCGACGTGACCGAAGCGGTTGCCAAATTCAACGAAACGGCGAAACCCCCGGTGAATGCAACGATCGCCTACGACGAGAAGACGGGCAAGTTCAACGTGAAGCCCGAAGAGGCGGGAACACAACTCGATGCGGCAGCTGTGCTCGCCTCCATGGCCAAGACCATCGACCAGCTCGACACGAAGCTCGCGCTCGGCGAAGAGCATCTGATCAAACCCACGGTGCTTTCGACCGACGAGAAGCTCATCGAAGCCGCCGAGCTCGCTACCGGCATGGTGTCCGCCGATCTCTCGCTGGTCATGGGCGGCCAGTCCGTAGGCAAAGTCACCGGCGACACGCTGTCGGCGTTCATCACGATAAACGAGAACTACGAGGTCGTGTTCCGCGAGGAAGAGATGAACGCGTGGGTCGATGCCCTGGCGGCTAGCTTCAACACCGTGGGAACCGAGCGGACCTACACGCGCGCTGATGGCAAAGCGGTCGTCGTGCCTGCGGGTGGTTCGTACGGCTGGGAGGTCGACACCGAAGCGTTGAAGAACGCTGTGCTCGAGGGCGTCAAAGCAGGCGCCGTTACCACAATCGAGGTGCCGTGCGTCGACACCGCGGCCGTCTACAACGGCGTGGGCCAGCGCGACTGGGGCAACCGCTACCTCGATGTTGACATTTCCGAACAGCACGTGCGCTTCTATGGCGACGATGGCGCGATCATCTGGGAAACCGACTTCATCAGCGGCACGCCAGACGGCACGCACGACACCGTGCCGGGTACGTGGTACGTGAACAGCAAGGAAAGCCCCTCGAAGCTCATCGGCTACGAGAACGGCAAGAAGATCTACGAGACCACGGTCACGTACTGGATGCCCTTCGAAGGCAACGGCATCGGATTCCACGACGCTACCTGGCAGCCCGGCTTCGGCGGCACGATGTACGCGAACGGTTACGGCAGCCATGGCTGCGTGAACCTATCCTATGCCGCCGCCCAAGAGCTTTACGGCATCGTGCAAGTCGGCGACGTTGTCGTCGTGCACTACTAGCGCCCGCCGAGTGCAGTGTGACACTTCCCGTCAGACACGAGGTGTCATTTTTCGGGTGACGCCCGCTGTACCGCATGTCTTCCTCGAAAAATGACACCTCGTGTCTGACGGGAAGCGTCACGCCAACCTAGCATGTGATGTCGGCGAAGGAGAGGTCGACGAGGCGTTCGAGGTCGTGCGGGGCCATTTCTACCTGGCAGCCGATGCGGCCGCCTGAGAACATGATCGTGTCGTGCAGGTCGGCGGTCTCGTCGATCGTCATGCGAAACGCGGACTTCATTCCGACAGGTGAGCATCCGCCGTGCACATAGCCGGTCAGCGGCAGAAGCTCGCGCGAGCGGATCATCGACACGGCCTTCTCGCCGACGGCGGCGGCGGCCTTCTTCAAGTCGAGCTCGCAGGCCACCGGAACCATGAACACGTAATGCTCGCCCGATTTCGCCTGCGTGACGAGCGTTTTGAACACGCGGTCGGGGTCTTGCCCGAGCATCTCGGCGACCTCGACGCCCGAGGGCGCGCCTTCGCATTCGAACGTTATGGCGCGATGCTCGATGCCAGCCGCCTCGATCTCGCGCAGCGCGTTGGTCTTGCGTTCCCTGTCTTTCCTGGCCATGTGCTAGAACGCCTTCTTCGCCTCGGCGACTTCTATCTTGAAGCGCAGCGAGCGCAGGGCGTTTCCGCGATGCGAGACCTCGTTTTTGCGCGACTGGGGAACCTCGGCAAGCGTGCACTGCCCGTCGAACACGTCGGGCCAGAACAGCGGGTCGTAGCCGAACCCGCCTTCGCCTTGCAGCCCGTGTCCGATGCGCCCCTCCACGGTGCCGTGCGCGCATGTCTCAGAGCCGTCCTCGTCGATGAAGACGAGCGTGCAGACGAAGCGGGCCGTGCGCTCGTCGTCGGGGACGTCTGCCAGGTCGGCGAGCAGCTTCGCGTTGTTGTCTTCGTCGGTGGCGTCTTCGCCGGCGAAGCGCGACGAGTAAACGCCCGGCGCTCCGTCGAGCGCGTCGACCACGAGCCCCGAGTCGTCGGCGAGCGCCGCCAGCCCGCCTGACGCCTCATGTGCTGCAAGCGCCTTGATGCGCGCGTTGCCGAGGAAATCGTCGGCGTCTTCAACCGGGTCCGACTCGATGCCCGCCTCGCGCAGCGTCTTGAATTCCCAGCCTGGGAAATCGAGCGCGTGCGAGATCTCCGAAACTTTGTGAACGTTGTTGGTCGCAAGAATGACGGTTTTCATTTAAGTTCCTCCAAAGGTGCGGTATGTGCCCTGCGCTTTGCTATAATGCCACCTGCTAGACGCGTCGGGACGTGGCGCAGTTTGGTAGCGCGCCTGCTTTGGGAGCAGGATGTCGCAGGTTCGAATCCTGTCGTCCCGACCAGCGTAACACAAGGTCAGGCGCTTGGGTGTCTGGCCTTTTTCTTTATGAAATAGACCGAGTCAATTTGAAGTCAAAGAGAACGACGCCGATGGCTCCGAACATGTAGGCGATCCCGTACCCGACGGACACGATCGAGTCCGCGTCCGCGGCCGACAGAACCGACCCGGCGCCGGCCGCCACGGATGCGGCGGCATCCTTGGCCGAGGAGAACGCCGGGGTGTTGGTGAGAGCGCCGGACATGATGCCGGATAGCGCCGCGACGAGCTCCTGGTCGCTGTTTTCCGCGCCGTGCCCGACGTAGAAACAGGCAACGGTGGTAAGCGCGCCTTCCAGGGTGACGACGATGCCGATCAAGATGTAATAACGGTGCCAGGTCCTTGTCATGCCAGAACATGACAAGGACCTGGCACCGTTTCATTTGCCTACCTTGTCATGTCAAGGTAGGCAAGGTGGCCGACTCCTTCCGACAATCAAGCGCTGGTTGCACTTGGCGGCTTTCGGGTATGCTGACTTATAGCTACCGACCGAGAACTTGGCCGTACCCGCCGCATCAAGCTCCGAGGCAGCCGAGCGGAACCACGTGGACGCCATCGGGGCGGGTATAGGCGTACTGCCCCGCTGTGAGCACCATGAGGAACGCGGGTGCTCCGGAGCGTTCTTGGTCCACTTTCGAGGCGAGCGCTAGGAGTTTCTTCGCCCCGTCGTCGATGCGACTTGTGCCGCCGAGCTTGACCTCTATTCCCGCCCATACGCCCGACGGCAGGGAGATTACGGCATCGGCCTCGAGTCCGCTTTTGTCCCGGTAGTGGTGCACGGTGCCGCCGAGCAGGCCTGCATAAACTCGCAGGTCGCGGATGCAAAGTGACTCGAAGAGATACCCCATGGTCACGAGATCGCCGAGCAACCCGTCTTCGTCGGTGCCGAGCGCTGCAGCTGCGAGCGAAGGGTCGCAAAGATGCCAGACACATGCGGAGCGCAGTGGCGTACGCGATCGGAGCATTGGTGCCCAGGCGGGCAGCTCCTGTACGACAAACAGCCTGCGTAACCCCTCCAGGTACACGCGCATGGTCGGCTCGCTCATGCCGATTCCCGCATCCTTGATATCCGCAAGCAGGGTAGGAAGCGATGCCTCCTGAGAGACGTTGCGTGACACGGAGTGTATGAGCGCCCTCGCGCGATCCGGGTCTATCGCTTGTCCGCTCGCCTCCGCGAGGTCCGCCTCGCAGATGGCCGGGCACAATATTATTTTGTGATATGGCTTCATATTTCTTTAGGATTTGGATACATCGAATCGAATCGAGTTTGCGCTTCGGTATGACGCATTGAATGAAGTCCTCCCCAATGATAGAATACATTGTATTCAATGAGGGCAAAGGAGCGAGCATGTCCACTATGACCATGCGGGTCGATGATGTAGATGCCGAAATCGTTCGCAAGTACGCTCAGTTCGAAGGAAAGACCATCTCCGATTTCATTCGCGATGCGGTGTTCGAGAAAATCGAGGACCAGGAAGACCTCGCAACCTTGCGCTCTGCGATTGCGCAAGATGATGGAACCCGCTATAGCCATGACCAGGTTCTAGCGGAACTGGGGCTGTGAATGACTTACCGCGTTGAGTACGCCAAGGCGGCCTTGAAGCAACTCAAGAAAATGGATCGTTTCGATGCGCGCATTCTGACTTCCTGGATAGGGAAAAACCTCGAGGGTTGCGATGACCCGCGCGTGCATGGGAAAAGCCTATCCGCCAATCGGAGTGGAGAGTGGCGCTATCGTGTAGGCGATTATCGTATCCTGTGCACCATACACGATGACGTGCTGGTAATCGAGGTCTTTTCCATCGGGCATCGCAGTGCCGTCTATACATGAGATTGCCATGCATCGCCGCCGTTGTCACGTCGGAAGTCGCGTGTTTCGAGGTGCGCGTTGACTACCGATGCCAGATAATCCGTATGCTAAAGAATCGCAATGGAACGGTTGGCGCCAAAAAGCAGTCTTGCTTAGCGCGAAGCGGATCGCGCGGCGTCGAAGACGCGGTCGGCATTGGCGAAGATGAGGGCGAGCTCGCCGACCGTGATGTCGTAGGGCTGGTTGGCGCCGGTGAGGATGCCCGTGTCCTCGGCGAACAGCATTGCCACGCGCGCGCCTGGGTATTCGCCATTATCGTCGGGGAGCTTAGACCACTGGTCCTCGGCCACGAGCGTCGGGTCATGAACCTTCACGGCGGCGTAGACCGCGGTCTCTTTGCGCACCGTCTGGCCGTCGTCCCAGCCCCAGGGCATGAAGAACTTGTCGCTCTCGCCGGGCAGGCCCTCGTCTTGCGCGCCGTACACGTAGGCGCGGTCGAGCCCATAGCATTCGATGAGCGCGGCTCGCAAAAGGCCGATTGTTGCCGTGTCGTCGGCGGCGTCGAACAGGTGCGTGCCGTACTTGTCCTGCATGAACGCAACCGCGTCGGCCACACGCTCCTCGTCGTTGAGCACGGCTGGTATAGCGTCGCTGTTGAAGGGCGACCACGTGGCCGCCTTGTAAATCTGGAAGCCTGCGAACGCCATGAGCGCTAAAGCCACGGCAACGGCCGCGAGTATCCCCGCGATGCGCAACCCCTGGCTTTTCGGATTTGCTGCCAGCAGCGCCTTCTTCACCTGGTCGACGTCGGTGTAACGATTGTCCGGGTCGAAAGCCGTGCACTTGGCGATTATCTTCTCAAGCGGCCGGTACACGCGCACGTTGCGGTTCTCGCGGGGGCTGCCCGTGAGCAGGAAACGCAACAATACGCCGAGTGAGTAGATGTCGGAGCGCGCGTCGGTCTGCGCGAAACCGTACTGCTCAGGTGCCGCATAGGCCCGCGTGCCGAAGAATACGGTGTCGGACTCCCTGCCCGCGTTGAAGGTGCGCGCGATGTCGAAATCGATGAGCGCCACCGATCCGTCTGGCCGCACGATGACGTTTTGCGGTTTGATGTCACGGTGGATGACCGGGTCGGGCCGGTGGTGCAGGTAGGCAAGCACGTCGCAGAGCTCGGTGACGAGGCCCGCGATGTCCTGTTCTCCCAGATCGTTCTCGCGCACATGGCGGTCTAAAGGCGACCCCTCGATGTAGCTGCGCACGGCAACTGCGCAGCTATCATCCTCGTAACTTGCCACATGGCGCGGCAGCGTCGGGTGGTCGAGCGCTTTCAGGATGTCGTCAGACGGGTCGATGCTCCACATCGCCTTGTCATAGCGCTTGGCCACGAACTGGGCGCCTCCGGTGTCCTGCACGAGGAACGTGTCGCAGCCTTGGCTTTCGCCCAAACACTCCATCACGTCATAGGCGTCTACGAAGCCTTGTGGCCATTCGTCGTCGGCGTAGATGGCGCTGATTGCGCTGAGCAGCTCGTCGGTGGCGTGCGGGATGTGCTCACTCATGCTTGGCACCCCCGAGCAGCGGCAGGGCGTTCTCGTAGAGCAGCTCCTGCGCGTCCATGAGCGAGCACCCGTTGTGCAGGCAGTAGGCGATTACCGCGTCACGCTTCACCTTGGGATGAAGGGCGCTGGCACCAGCAACCTTGAGCAGCTGCTGAGCGCCGTCGCAGTCGAGCCCTAACCCGAACGCGAGCTGTAGCACCGTGTCGCGGGAGGGTTTGCGCATGCCGTTGAACAGCCGATGCCCGAACGAGCGCTCGAGGCCCGCCCGCGCGATGACCGCCTCGTGCTTGAGCGAGCGTTCATCGGAAAGCTGAGCTATATAGTCGGCGAACGTCGGCAACGTGGTGCCGCTG
Source organism: Eggerthellaceae bacterium (assembly GCA_017460365.1). GTDB lineage: Bacteria > Actinomycetota > Coriobacteriia > Coriobacteriales > Eggerthellaceae > UBA9715. The sequence continues at coordinate 275 of JAFUBE010000236.1, read as the reverse complement.
TTCTCATCGAGGTAGGCGCCGATGGACGGTGCCTTGAACAGCCGCGCCCATAGCTCACCGGTCGATATGCCCTTATCGCCAGTCAAATCGCCTCCGATTTCCGTTTGCCCGATTGTAATACCAGCCGCTTGATTCACTGACTGAAACCGTCTTTTTTCGGTAAGTGAATAGTTGCCAGCCAGGCTACCAATTAACGTGAGTTTTGTGGTAAAATCCACTATCACCTCAAGGAGGCGATTTCAATCGCTCAAAAGTTGCCAGCCAGGCCACCACAG
>JAFUBE010000235.1 GCA_017460365.1 Eggerthellaceae bacterium | reverse complement strand
ATTCCGCAGAGCGAACACGCTCGGCGTCGCTTTCGTGGTGTTGTTCTTCTTGGGAGCAGCCGGGCTGGCCGGCGCGCTCTTGAGGAACGGGAGGTCCGAACGCGCGAGGTCCCCGTCGATCGGATACGCGAACCCGGACACCGTAACGGCGTCGGTGTACTGCCAGATGCCGCAGTTCTTGTCGGATGGCTCGTTGCTCCATTGCGCGATCCAGCGCATCTCGCTCGGCAGCTGAACGCCGTAAAGCCTGTTGCCCCACCAATCGAGATTCGCGTACACGCCCACGTTCGAATACCCATGAGCCACGAGCCTGTTCTTGAAGGTCGTGAAGATGTTGGCGTATTCGCCCGCCGAAAGACCGAGGGTCGATGGGTCTTCCATGTCGAGGTAAATCGGCAGCTGGAGCGATTTCGCATTCAAACCGGCTTCTTTCAAGCACCGTATGACGTGATTGGCCTCGCTTTTCGCCATGGTCGTGTTCGTGGCGTACGAGTACAGGTACACGCCCATGGGAATGCCGTTCGCGCGGCACTTCTGCGCGTTTTCGAGCCAACGCGTGTCGTCCTGGTAGCGCAGGTTGTCGCCGTAGCCGCAGCGGACGATTGCGAATTTGAGCGTTGACGAGGCTTTCTTCCAGTTGACCGAGCCCTGCCATTGGCTGACATCGGCGCCGAACACGCTGAAACCGGAAACCGATTGCGCGCTGAGGTCGTCTGCGCTTCTTGATTGCGCCTGCAGGCTTGCAACCTGCAGGTTCAAAGCCGCATGCGCCTCGCCCGCTGGAATCGCGATGGTCGAAACTACAAGCGCTATCGCCGCGATGAACGCCACGAAACGCCTGGTCTTCATGCCAATCGTCATATCGTCCCCACTTTGCTGCGTTTATTGCCCTGACGATGTATGCGTATGATACCCCATGCGCCCCACGATGCGCGCACATCGTGACACTTATCGTCAGACACGATCTGCCACTTTCGCGGTGGGATCCGCGGTACAGGAAGTCTCACCGCGAAAGTGACAGATCGTGTCTGACGATAAGTGTCACTTGGTTGCCACGTTGTCCGCTACGCTTCGTCCCTCATGTGGGGGAAGAGAAACCCGCCTTCACGCAAGTCTACATGATTCTCACGTTTCCCTACATGAACTGGGGTTTCTTTCCTTACCTTCACGCAACCCTCACGCTGCCCTCATGTGAGCCGGTCGTGAAAGTTTGTAAATCGTTTGTATCAGGGTTTGTATCCTGATCTGCGATTTTCAGCAGTTCGGAACGCACGAATTCGTCTTGCGCCGCCGTGTATACGTCGAGCGTGACGTTCGATCCCTCGCGATGACCCAGCAGGGCTTGCGCGGCCTTGATGTTCACGTTCTGCTCGTTCAGACGCGTCGTAAAGGTGTGGCGAAGCCAGTGGCACGAGAAATTCGGCAGTAATACGCTTTCGCCCTTATCGAGCTGCGCGAAGTTGCAATCGCGCACGATGCGTTTCAATGCCTTGTTGATCGTCCCTTGGTTCAGACAATCGCCGAAGCGGTTCACGAACACGAAATCGCCGTATCCGTCGATGACCATGCGCGGCTTCACGCCCTCGCGCTCCTGCCGCTCGAATTCCAACGCGAACGCCTCGCGCACTTCCGGCAGCATCGGGATTGTGCGCTTGCCCGATGGAGTCTTAGTTTCGTTTATCGCGTAGCGCACGCCCAAGCCCTTACCCTTGCTGTAATGCACGAGCGTATGGTTCACCGAGATTACATCGTGTTCCATGTCGACATCGCAACGCCGCAGTCCCGTAAGCTCTCCGACGCGCATGCCTGTCTTCACAAACACGAGCAGCATCGGGTACCAGCGCCCAAACGCTTCGTGATCGCGCACGAACGACAGAAGTAGCTCCTGTTGCTCGACCGTAAGCGCCCGTTCATCGCTTGGAATGCCCACTTCCTTCTTGCGGTAGGCTTGCTTCACCTTCCGCATTGCGCCGCTTGCGGGATTGCGCCTTATGTAGTTGCTCTCTTCTGCAAGTTGGAGCACCTGGCAAAGCGGTACGTGCACGGCGTCGACCGTGTGTAGCTTCAGGCCGCGCTCGGTAATGAGCGTCTTGTAGAACGCCTCCACCCTAGCAGGTGTCACGTCCTTCAACCGCGCGTCCCCGAAACCAGACATGACGAACTGCTCGTACATGTAACAGTAGTTCGCAAACGTGTTCTCGCGCAAAACCTCGGCCTTGACGTCAAGCGCCCTGGCGCTCTTCCAACGCTCGTAGAAGTCGTTCACGGTAACCCTCGCGCCATCTGGATTGATGCCTTCCAGCACGTCGCGGGTGATCTCGTCTTCCTTGGCACGCAGGTCTTTGAGCGTGCGGGCGTACACGGTGCGCTTCTTGCCGAGGTCGGTCTTGTATACGTACATGTAAGAGCCGTCCTTACGCTGGTACTCGCCCTTGCGGAGCACCCGACCCTTGTTGTCCTTGCGTCTCTGCATTTCTTCTTTCACCTCCTGCCAGCTCATCGAATCCGTAGCCATATTCACAGATGCACCTTACAAAGAGAACTGTGCATCGATGAAAGCCTCGAGTTTCCTGCGCTTTAAGAGCCTCCTGTTCCCGACGAAAACGACGAAGTCGCAATCTTCCTCGTTGCTCATGTCGCGCAGCCGGTTGATGCCGATCCCGGTGTACTGTGCGGCTTCAGTCAACGTTAACGTGGGCTTCTCCCAGATTGGGATATCATTTGACTCTAACATGAAACATACACCTCCGGCCTGTTCATCACCAGGTAACTCTCAAGGCAGCGTCATTCAGGACCGCGTACAACCGCTCTTCCTTCGCTTCGCTAAAGCAGCTTCTCTGCCTTCGCGCACTCGTCCGCTTCCTTCAGCATCTGGGCGGTTGCCAGGTTCTGCATTTGCCGCAGCCCCTCGTATTCCGAGCCCGGAACACTGACCGTGCGGTACCGATCACAGCCCTCGAAGGCATCGTTGACGTAGTGGTACACGACCAGATCAAGCCTACGCCTGAATTGCTCGAACACGTCCTGGGTACTCCTGTCCTCGCCAGCAAACGTGTCGTTGAATAGCTCCTCAGGAGGCGTCACGGTGGTGATGATGACGCGGCTCCAGTTCTTATACTTGTTGGCGTATCGCGCCGGGAGCGTCATCTTGTAGCCGTCCGTTATGCCCAGGAGTGTTGCCGTCTTGAACGATTTCCCCCGCAGCTCGTCCAGGAACAGGATCGAGTGCCGCGCGAAGTCGTAATCGTCCCACGGGTGGGAATAATCCCCGGACACGAGGTACGTCTCGTCGGCAAGCCCCTGTTCGCACAGCTTTATGTACTCGTGGGTCTTGCCGGTGGCGGTCTTGCCGAAATGGTACTCGACGTTCACCTCGCGGAAGCTGGGTATCTCCGAGACCCTGCGCGCGTTGTACGTCCGCTCTATCGCAGAGGCGTAGAAAGCGAACTTAGGAGTCTGGGCGTAGATCTCCATCGGGCTGTAGCCGCCTTTGAGCAAGCCATCGATCTTCTCCAAGACGCCGTTGCCCCACAAGCCCCGGTTGTCTACGAAGCACTCGCCCCAGAAAACAGGTTTGCACCGGGTCGTTCCCGCCTTCGCCTCGTTCGCTTCCGAACCGCGCTTGTGAAAGTAGTCGAGCACCTCATCCACGGTTCCCCCCGCCACTTCAATCTCGCTGTGCGGGAAGCGCTTCTGAAGCGCCGAAAAGCTGATCGCGTTCTTAGAACAGCAGAACTGGTGAAGATGCGGATTGCCGTTCTCTCCGACTTCGAACACGCAGACCGCTCCGTTGATCTTCGGGTCACGATCGCCATGGTTCTTGTCGCCCTTGACGAACTGGGCGTTCGCCGCTTCGCAAACCTTAGCGTAATCGGCTTCGGTCGCAGTTGCGTAGTCGATGCTCGCCCATTCTGGATAATACTTCTCAGGATGGTTAGATGTTATGAAATAGGCCCTTACTCTTGTTCCCGGCATCTTATCTTCTCGCCTCTCCTTCTAAGTCTTTTACGAGCACGGTGCCCCTAAGAGGTAATAATAGGCTCTTAGGGGCACCCGCCCCCGCCTGCGGCCCTCGGCT
>JAFUBE010000234.1 GCA_017460365.1 Eggerthellaceae bacterium | reverse complement strand
GATGCGCCTCGTCGATGAAGAAGCACACGCGCGGCTTTTCGAGATCGCCCACCTCGGGCATCGATTCGGACAACGCGGGCAGCAGCCCGAGCCAGAACGTGGAATTCAGCAGGGGCGGCGGCTCCAGACGCACGCAATCGAGCACGTGGATGTAGCCCGCCCCTTCCGAATCGCAGGCGAGCCAGTCTCCGATTTCGAGGGCGGGCTCGCCGAAGAACACGTCGCCACCTGCATCTTCCAAAGTGAGCAGCGCGCGCTGAATGGCGCCGATCGACGACGACGCCACATTGCCGTATGCCATCTTGTATTCGTCCGCGTGCTCGCCGACGTAGCCGACCATCGCCCGAAGGTCCTTCAGGTCGAGCAGCAGCAAACCTTCGTCGTCGGCTACATGGAATACGATGTTGAGCACGCCGGCCTGCACGTCGGTGAGGCCGAGCAGCCGAGCGAGCAAAACAGGTCCCATTTCCGAAATCGTCGTGCGGCACGGAAGACCGCCTTCTCCGTACACGTCCCAAAACCGCGTGGGGCAACCATGGAAGTCGTAGTCGTGGATGCCGAGGCTTGCCAAGCGCTCGACGAGTTTCTCGCTCGCCTCGCCCGGAACCGCAACGCCGGAAACGTCGCCTTTCACGTCGGCCAAGAACACGGGAATCCCCGCATCGCTCATCGATTGCGCCATCGTTTTCAGCGTTACCGTCTTGCCCGTTCCCGTAGCGCCTGTTATGAGCCCATGCCTGTTCGCGAGCCCCGGCAGCAGGTAAATCGGCGCCTCGCCCTTGGCGATTTGAAGCTTCCCATCTGTGTACATGCCACGTCCCTTCGCTCGGCTTTTGTCTCTGCCGCCATTCTACCCGTTGCTTTTTGAACCAGAAAGGCCGATGTGACACTTCTCGTCAGACACGATCTGTCATTTTCGCAGGGAGACCTGCGGCACAGGGAGTTTTCCCGCGAAAATGACAGATCGTGTCTGACGAGAAGTGTCACACGATGGCAATGGAGACGCGTTACTCTAGCTTTTCGAGGGCTTCGTCGAGTATGGCGTGGGCTAAGTCGTCTTTATTCATGAGCGGCAGACGGCGTTCACGGTCTGCATAAACGAACACGACCTCGTTTTCGTCGGTTGCAAAGCCTCGGCCCTCGCCCACCAGATTGCCGACGATCATGTCGGCATGTTTGCGCTCCAGCTTCGCCCGCGCGTTTGCAACCACGTTTTCGGTCTCGGCGGCGAAACCCACGACCACCTGTTCTGGCCGTTTTCGCCCCGCCATGGTAGCCAAGATATCGGGGTTCTCGGTAAGCTCGATGTGCATGAGCGCTTCGTCGTCGGCGCCCTTTTTAAGCTTGCGCTTGGACGGGTTCGACGGACGGGCGTCGCAAACAGCTGCCGAAAACACTGCGATATCGGCATCATCGAAAGCAGCATCGACCGCATCGCGCATCTGCAAAGCGGTGGTCACGCGGGCCATGTCGGCTCCCTCCACATCGCCAAGCGCAACAGGGCCGGTTACGAGCGTGACCTTCGCGCCGCGATTGAGAGCGGCTCGCGCGATCGCAAAACCAGTCTTGCCTGAAGAGCGGTTCGAGATATAGCGTGCAGGGTCGATTGGCTCGACCGTGGGCCCGGCCGTCACGAGCACATGCTTGCCAGCCAAATCGTGCGTAACTTCGAGCATCTCGATTGCAGCAGCGACTATGTCGTCAGGCTCGGCCAAACGACCCCGCCCGACATCGCCGCATGCAAGGTATCCCTCTCCAGCATCGATGAAACGCACGCCACGCGCCTTGAGCGTCTGCATGTTTTCCTGCGTGGCCACATGATCGTACATGTTCACGTTCATCGCGGGCGCAATAGCAATCGGCGCAGTCGTCGCGAGCGCCGTGGTCGTGAGCAAATCGTCCGCAATTCCATGTGCGAGCTTGGCCATGACGTTCGCCGTGCAGGGAGCCACAAGGAACAGGTCCGCCTCCTTGGCGAGTGAGATGTGATGAATCGGATCACCCGGCGCATCGTCGAACAGCCCGACTGCGACTGGTTCGCGCATGAGCGCCCGGAACATGGCCGGCTGTATGAACTCGGTCGCGTTCTTGGTCATGACCACCTTCACGCGCACGCCTGCTTTCTGCAAGCCGCGCAGCACCTCGCATGCCTTGTAAATCGCCACGCATCCCGTCACGCCTAGAACGACCGTCTTCTGCATCCGATTCTCCCTCTCTTGTCAGCGCCCCGCCTTGCGCCAG
>JAFUBE010000233.1 GCA_017460365.1 Eggerthellaceae bacterium | reverse complement strand
CCGACCGCGTCGGGCAGCTTGCCGCCGAACTTGTTGATCGTGTCGACGTGCTCCTGCGGCACGCTGGACGAGCCGTGCAGGACGATCGGAAAGCCCGGAAGCTTCTTCTCCACCGCCTTGAGGACGTCGAACGCGAGAGGCGGCGGCACGAGCTTGCCGGTCTTCGGGTCGCGGGTGCACTGCTCGGGCTTGAACTTATACGCCCCGTGCGATGTGCCGATAGAAATCGCAAGCGAGTCGCAGCCCGTCTTGGTCGCGAACTCGACCACCTCCTCGGGCTTCGTGTAGTGGCTCTCCTCCGCCTGGACCTCGTCCTCGACGCCGGCGAGCACGCCAAGCTCCGCCTCGACCGTGACGTCGTGCTTGTGGGCGTAGGCAACGACCTTCTTCGTGAGCTTGATGTTCTCCTTGAACGGAAGCGAGCTGCCGTCGATCATGACGGACGAAAAGCCGGTGTCGATGCAGCTCTTGCACGTCTCGAAGCTGTCGCCGTGGTCGAGGTGCAGGACGATCTGCGGCTTCTTGCAGCCAAGCTCCTTGGCGTAGGCGACCGCGCCCTCGGCCATGTAGCGCAGAATCGTCGGGTTCGCGTACTTGCGCGCGCCCTTCGAAACCTGCATGATCACCGGCGACTTCGTCTCGACCGCCGCCTGGATGATGGCCTGCATCTGCTCCATCGTGTTGAAATTGAACGCCGGAATCGCATAACCGCCCTTGACGGCCTTCGCGAACATCTTCTTGGTGTTGACAAGACCAAGCTTCTTGTAGCTTACCATGTGTTTTCTCCTTAAATCACCCTCTTGCGGGGTGTAATGATGGGTATTATACCATAAATGCCGCCGTCTGTGTCGGCCAAATTGCAGACAGCCGCCAACGGGCGGTTGGCGGCTCAATCAGGCCCGGAAACGGAGAACCTTCGGCTGCCAGCCCGCGGCCTCCTCGGGCGAGACCTCGGCGAAGCTCATCACGATCAGCCTGTCGCCGACCTTCCCGAGCCTGGCCGCCGCGCCGTTGAGGCAGCAGACGTGCGACCCGCGGCGCCCCTCGATAGCGTACGTCTCGAACCTGTTGCCGTTCTCCACGTCGGCTACAAGTATCTTCTCGTACGGGACGATTCCGACGGCCTCCATGTCGTCCGGGTCGAGCGTGAGGGAACCCTCGTAGTCGAGGTTGGCCTCGGTGACGCGAATGCGGTGGAGCTTCGCCTTGAGCAGGGTTATCAGCATATGCCAAGCCTCTCGCCGATCATCTTCTCCGTGACGACCACCCTGCGCATCTTGGCGTTTCCGGGGGCCTCGTACATGACATCCGTCATGAGCATCTCCATCTCGGCGCGCAGCCCGCGCGCACCGGTCTTGCGGGCGAGCGCGGCCTTCGCGAGCGCCCTGAGCGCGGCAGGCTCGAACTCAAGGCTCACGCCGTCCATCGCCAGCAGCTTCTGGTACTGCCTCACGAGCGCGTTCTTCGGCTCGGTAAGAACCTTCACCAGCTCGTCCTCGCTCAGCTCGCGCATCGTCGTGACGACCGGCAGCCGCCCCGTGAACTCGGGGATGAGCCCGAACTTCACGAGGTCCTCCGGGCGGACGTCCTGCGGATTCAGCGCGTCCGCCGACCCTTCCGTCTTCTTGGACTCACCCGCCTCGACGCCGCCGAATCCGATCGCGCTCTTGCCGCGGCGGGCCGCGACGATCTTGTCGAGCCCCACGAATGCGCCGCCGCATATGAAGAGTATGTTCGAGGTGTCGACCTCGATGTACTCCTGGTCGGGATGCTTGCGCCCGCCCTTCGGCGGCACGCGGCAGACTGTTCCCTCCACGAGCTTCAGAAGCGACTGCTGCACGCCCTCGCCGCTCACGTCGCGCGTGATGGATACGTTGTCCGTCTTCGACGCGATCTTGTCGATCTCGTCCACGTATATTATGCCGCGCTTCGCCAGCTCGACGTTGCCGTCTGCGTTCTGCAGCAGGTAGCGCACGAGGTTCTCGACGTCCTCGCCGACGTAGCCGGCCTGCGTCAGAACCGTCGCGTCGCCGATCGCGAACGGAACCCCTATGATCCTGGCGAGGGTCTTTGCGAGCAGGGTCTTGCCGGTGCCGGTGGGGCCGACGAGCAGAATGTTGGACTTCTCGATCTCGACGTCGT
>JAFUBE010000232.1 GCA_017460365.1 Eggerthellaceae bacterium | reverse complement strand
CAGAAGCACTGTACCGGAAATACCGCCCCCAGGTCTTCGAGGACATGGTGGGCCAGCAGCACATCGAGCGCACGCTGAAAATCGCCATCGACCAGGACAAGGTGAGCCATGCGTACCTGTTCTGCGGGCCGCGTGGCACGGGAAAGACGACCACGGCGCGCCTGCTGGCGAAAGCGCTGCTGTGCCAGAGCGGGCCCACGCCGAATCCTGATGGCACGTGCGAAGATTGCGAGCTGATCGCCGAGGGACGCATCCCGATGTGTACGAACTCGATGCTGCCAGCCGCACGGGCGTGGAGAACGTGCGCGAGGAGATCATCAGCCGCGTTTCGTTCGCGCCGACGCGCGGGCGCAGCAAGGTCTACATTATCGACGAGGTTCACATGCTGTCGACGGCGGCGTTCAATGCGCTGCCGAAGACGCTGGAAGAGCCGCCGTCGCATGTGGTGTTCATCCTGTGTACGACCGATCCGCAGAAGGTGCCCGAGACCATTCACTCGCGCTGCCAGCGCTTCGACTTCCGCCGCATTGCGCCCGAGACCATGGTGTCGCGACTAGGCGCCATCTGCATGGCCGAGGGCGTGAAATTCGAAGGCGAGGCGCTCGATCTTATCGCGCAGCGGGCCGAAGGCGGCCTGCGCAACGCGCTGACATCGCTCGAGCAGATCATCGCCTACGAGGGTGGCAAGGTAACGTTGACCGGTGCCGAGTACTTGCTGGGGGCAATCGATTCGAGCGATTTGGCCGAGATTATGAGCCATGTGGGGCAGCGCGATATCGCGAGCTGCTTCCGCTGGGTTGCCAATTACGTGGAGACCGGCGCCGACCTTGCGCAATTCGTTCGCGACATGTCCGAGCACGTGCGCAATCTGTATGTGATGGCGCTCGTGGGCGACGACGCCGAAATCGATGTATCCGAGACGACGCGCCGTCAGTTGGCGGGCGAGTTGCAGTGGTTCGGCCCCGATCAGGCAAGCCGTCTGCTTAGCGTGCTCGGCGACCTGTCTGCGGAGCTGAAGACGTCGTCGAACCCCCGCCTGGCGTTTGAAATTGCACTTACGCGCATGGTGCGACCCGATTCCGACCTAACGTTGGAGGCATTGGCCGAGCGCGTTGAGGCATTGGAGTCGGGGTATTCGGCTGTGGCGCACGTGGTGAGTGGGGGTGCGCCGGCGGCTTCCGAGTTGTCCGCATCGGCGGTAGCCGAGGGACTTCGTTCAGAAGCTGCGCAGCCTTCACTCCGTCCCGCGGCTTCCGCCGACGCTACAGGTGGTGAGCGAGAAGTTGTTTCTGACGCAGCCGATCGCGATGGAGCTGTTAGTGTTCCGGCAAGCGCTCCGGCCGAAGTTGGAGGGGGCGAGGTTCAACCTGCGGCGGATACCCAGGTTGGGGGGCTTGCCGATCAGGGGGCACCTTCCGCGCTTGCGAACCCGGCAGCGTTGCAGCGCATCTGGCAAGCGGCATTAACCGCTGTCAAGAAGGAAAAACAAGCGTATGGCGTGCTGTTCATGGGCGCAAAGGCGCGGTTCGACGAGGCGGCGGGTATGGTGAAAGTCGTGTTTCCCGCCGAAAACGCGTTTGCGTTCAAT
>JAFUBE010000231.1 GCA_017460365.1 Eggerthellaceae bacterium | reverse complement strand
GACATGAACTGCCCGATGCTGCAGGTGTCCGACGGCTGCACCCACGGGGCGTGCAAGTTCTGTGACATTTACACGGGAATCCCGTTTCGTCCTTCGCCCTTAAGCGAAATTGTCGAGGACATCGACGAAATCGCCCGCACGGCCACGGCGCTTACACGGCGCATCTATCTGACCGGGGGGAATCCGTTCGCATTGCCGAACAAGCGGCTTGTCGAGATCTTCGACGCGGTCGAGGCGCGCATACCCACCGTGAACAGCTACGGCGGCTTTTGCCGCACGCTCGACATCGCGCGCAAGACCGACGAAGAACTGGCCGAGCTCGCCGCGCGCGGTGTGAGCGACGTCGCCATCGGCGCCGAGAGCGGCCATGACCCCACGCTCGAATTCATGCGCAAGGGCCAGACAGCCGCCGACCTCGTGGAACAGGGCGCGCGGCTTCACAATGCAGGCATTCCGTTCACGTTCTTCTACCTGGCGGGTCTGGCGGGTGCGGGCTGCGGCGAAGAGAACGCCATCGCGTCGGCAAAGGCGTTCAGCGCAGCTGGGCCGTCGACCATACTGGTAGTCACGCTCACGCCCGCGAAGAGCTGGCCGCTTGCGGCCGACATCGAGGCGGGCCTTTGGCAACCGGCCGGCGAAGTCGAGGTCGTGCGCGAGATTCGCACGTTCATCGAACACCTCACCTGCAAGACCAAGATCGTGGCATCGCACGACTCCGACGTCGTGCGCTTCGAGGGTCTCGTTCCCGCCGACCAGCAGAAGATGCTGCAGCTGCTCGACGACCGCATTCCGAAGATCAACGAGCGTGCCGCCCGCATCATGCGCGAGATGATCCACAAGGCGGCGTTCTGAGGGAAGGCAGCGACGCGTAAAACAGCGACGCGACTTCGCCGCTGCGAAAGAACCCGCCGCTTCGCGGCGGCGGCAAGCTCAAGAGCTTGCCCTACGAGGGGTCGTCTGCGAAGGGAATGGGGTGCGGTCTGGAACCGCCTTGAGAAATGCGCGTCTACTCGGTATTTCTCGTGCTTTTCTGACACCCCTTCGTAGGGCAAGCTCTTGAGCTTGCCGCAGCGGCGAAGCCGCGTCGCATTTTTTGCGGCAGCGAAGTTGCGCCGGCGTTTTCTACAATCGCAGCAGCAGCTCGCGTTCGATCGCTTCGCCGCCTTTCAGGTACACGCGGGGGACGCGTTTGCTCACGGCGCAGACGAGTTCGTAGGGGATGGTGTCGCCGGCGGCCGCCATGTCTTCGACGGGGTTGTTCTTGCCGAAGATCTCGACCTCGCAGCCGACGCCGACGCTCGGTTTGTCGGTGAGGTCGATCATCGACATGTCCATGCAGATGCGCCCGCACTGCTGGGCGGGGCCTTCGGCGGTCATCACGTGCGCCTTGTTCGACAGCGACCGCAGGAAGCCGTCCGCGTATCCGTAGGGCAGCACGCCCATGCGCGTCTTCTTCGCAGTTGTGTACATGCCGCCGTAGCTCACTTTCGTGCCGGCGGGGTAGTGCTTAATCGTCTGGATCGCCGACTTCAGCGACATCACCGGTTCAAGCCCGAGGTCGTGCGCGAAATCGCCGTATCCGTATAGCAGCAGGCCCGGCCGCACCATGTCGAGATGCGTTTCGGGATAGCGCGCCGTGGCGCCGGTGTTCGCGCAGTGACAGATCGCGAACGTGTGGCCCCACTGGCTCTCGACTGCGGCGATCACCTTCTCGAACAGCTCGAACTGGTGGCGCGTGTACTCGAGTGCCTCTTCGCCTTCCTCGTCGGACATGGCGAAATGCGTGAAGATGCCCTCGGGTTTCAGCCCCGGCATCTGGCAGGCCTCCACGATTCCCTGCACGCCGCCTGCGTAGAAGTCGCCGTCGCAGAGGTAGCCTAGGCGCGACATGCCCGTGTCGACCTTGATGTGCACCTTCAGGTCGCGCCCGAGTCGCGCGGCTTCCTCGGAGTAGTTCATGGCTTTCGCCTCGCAGGTGACCGACTGCGTGATGTCGTTGTCGATGAGCTTCTCCACCTGGT
>JAFUBE010000230.1 GCA_017460365.1 Eggerthellaceae bacterium | reverse complement strand
CTCCATCCGGGCGCGCCATTGCGCGAGCATCCGCTCCGACTCGCACCGGTCGCGCGTGAACGACGTCGTGGCCTGCCGCCACTGCCCCGGCGCGTCGAGGTACTTCAGCACGCCGCCGAGCTTTCCCGTAGGCGCCTCGCGCAGAAATCCGTCCGTGTAGCGCATGGTCTCCTCCTTACGATTACGCCGGCGCAGCTCGCCGAGCGTGAGATTCTTCCGTCTCCGTTCGCGTTAATGGCGGGAACGCGGCGCGTTGGCGCCGGCTAGCACCGTGGAATGCGCCGTCGGGTTTCCCGTATCCGCAGGTGAAGGGCTTGTTTGGCGAATGGGGAAATAGAGCGGCATTGCCATGTAGTTCTTCGTCTCTGCCATTTCGTTGCCGCTTTTCCAGTCGCTTCTCGTTCACCCGATCGGCCCGCGCTTGCGGACCTGCGCGTTTCCGATCGGATAGGGAGCAGGCGAAAGGGTTTGTCCTTCAGACGCGAAGGTGACGTGACCGCCGCTGCGAATCGATTAGTGTTCTTCTAAATTTGCAAAGGGTTTCTAAACTTGCAAAACTTCTCTAAACTTGCAAAAGAAGCCCACTCATCCGAGAACGGAGTTCACATGGTTACGAGAAACCCCTTTACGCCGTCCTTCGGCATCGTGCCCGATTACCTTGCCGGCCGCGATCGCGTGCTCGCCGAGATGGCGCGCGCTTTCGAGAACGGGCTGGGCGACCCCAACCTGGCCACCGTGATCGTCGGGCCGCGCGGATCGGGCAAGACCGCCCTGCTCGCTTGCATCGGCGATAGCGCCCGCGACGCCGGTTGGCTCGTCGTCGACACCATTGCCGCTTCCGGCATGCTCGAGGACATCCTGCAACAGAGCGCCGCGGAAGCTTCGGGCCTTGTCGAGCCGAAACCGGAAAAGCGCCTCACGGGAATAACCGTCGGGCAGCTCATCGGGTTCGAATGGGCCGTCGAAGACGCTGGCCAGGCCAATTGGAGAACGCGCATGAGCGCTTTGCTCGACGTTCTCGGCGAGCATGACGTGGGGCTGCTCATAACCGTCGACGAGATCGACCCCGCCGTCGACGAGCTCGTGCAGCTCGCCTCGATCTACCAGCTGTTCGTCCGCGAGCGGCGCAACGTCGCGCTCGTCATGGCGGGCCTGCCGAAAAACGCGACGGACCTCGTCGACGACGACCGCGTGACGTTCCTGCGCCGCGCTCGAAAACGCTTCCTCAACCGCATTGCCGACGCCGACGCCAGGCGCGCGTTCCGGCAATCGTTCGAGGCCACCGGCAAGGAAATCGCCGATGACCTGCTCGAAAAGCTCGTGGACGCGGCCGATGGCTTCCCTTACATGATGCAGCTCGTCGGGTTCAACGTGTGGGCCGAGAGCTTCGGGAAAACCACTGTGACCTCCGAGCACGTCGAGCGCGGCCTGACCGCCGCCCGCGAGGAGTTCACCGAGAACGTGCTGAAGAGCACGGTGCGCGACATGTCGAAAGGCGACCTGGCCTTCGCTCGCGCCATGGTGGACTGCGGCGAGGCGTGCACCATATCCGAAGTGGCGAGGCGCATGGGCAAGGGCGCGAACTACGCCTCCACGTACAAGGCGCGCCTGCTGAAACAGGGCGTCCTGACCGAGCACGACGACAAAACGTTCTCGTTCGCCATCCCCCTGTTCCGCGAATATCTCGCGAAGTGAGCGTGCTTTGCGGAATGCGCATGAAGCCGGCAAGACGCGCTGCCTCCGGCCGGTCATGCCTCGGCGGCGTAATCCAGTCAAACCAAACTCCCATCCGCGAGGCCGCCCGGGTGGGTGGCGGCGCTCTTGCGATGTGAAAGTCCTCGGCGCCGCCATCTTCCCGGGCAGCTTCGACTCGTCGGCTGCCAGTACCTCCGACTTGCGCTGCTCGTCGGGGTAGAGCCCATCACGTGGTACGCCGTGCAGGGGAGAAAAGGGCTGCCGCTCGATAGATGGCCCCTACAGGTCTTGCTGCACCTTGTTGAGGGCCTCCACCAGACCGTAGAGCGGGTTCACGTCAGTGTAGTCGCGGTACACGCCGAAGGGGTGGTCGGTGTAGATGACGAAGAGGTACGGGCCCTTGTCGGAAGCTTGCACATGCTCATGCGTCCTGCGAGTGCGCCGCATGCGTCGGCCAGGACGGGCCCGTTCCGCGCAGGCATCCCGACAAGGGATGCGGGGCGGTGTCGGGCTCAGTTGGCATTGGCCGAGCTCGCCGCTGCCTCCTGCAGCTCCGAGCACGCACTCACCCCCAGGCTGCTCACGGCCTCGGCGCGGCGGATCGCCCCGCCAGGTAGACGTCGCGGACTTCGGGGTACATCTCGGGAAGCTGCTTGCGCGGGCGGCCGAAGCGCACGCCG
>JAFUBE010000229.1 GCA_017460365.1 Eggerthellaceae bacterium | reverse complement strand
GGTCGAGAGGTAGCGCTCGCCGGTGTCGGGCAGGATCGCCACGATGAGCTTGCCGGCGTTTTCAGGCTGCTCTGCGAGCTTGCAGGCGGCCGCTACGGCTGCGCCTGACGAGATGCCCACGAGAAGCCCTTCCTTGCCAGCCAGCTCACGACCCGTTTCGAAAGCTTCCTCGTCGGTGATGGTGATGATTTCGTCGTAGATGCCCGTGTCGAGCGTGTCGGGAACGAATCCGGCGCCGATGCCCTGGATCTTGTGGGAACCGGGATTTCCGGTGGAGAGCACCGGAGAGCCGGCGGGCTCGACCGCAACGACCTTCACGTCGGGATTCTGCGCCTTCAGGTATTTGCCCGCGCCGCTGACCGTGCCGCCCGTGCCCACCCCGGCAACCAGGATGTCGATCTTGCCGTCGGTGTCCTGCCAAATCTCGGGGCCAGTCGTGGCTTCGTGGATAGCGGGGTTTGCGGGGTTGGTGAACTGGCTCGGGATGAACGAGTTCTCGATTTGCTCGGAAAGCTCGGTGGCTTTGGCGATCGCGCCTTTCATGCCTTTCGAGCCATCGGTGAGGACGAGCTCGGCCCCGTAGGCCTTCATGAGGTTGCGGCGCTCGACCGACATGGTTTCGGGCATCGTGATAATGATGCGGTTGCCGCGCGCGGCGGCGATGGCGGCCAGCCCTATTCCCGTGTTGCCGCTCGTCGGTTCGATGATCACGGTGTCTTCATCGATTTTACCGGCGGCTACCGCTTCGTCGATCATCGCCTTCGCGATGCGGTCTTTAACGGAGCCTGCGGGGTTGAACAGCTCGACCTTGCCTGTGATCGTTGCCTTCAGGTCGTGGTTCTTCTCGAAATTGACCAGCTCGACGAGCGGCGTCTTTCCGATGAGCTCTGCTACACTCTTGTGAATCGTCATAGCGCTTCCTTCTTTCTGGTTCCTGCTGAACCCTCCGTCTTGACGTATATAATCCTAGGAATCTTCTAGGATTAAGTCAACAAGAAATTCTCTACTGTGTTTTTCCGGTTTGCGATAATGGGTTCGTGATAAAACCGATGGCTGGGAACTGGGGAAGCGATGGGCAAGCTGCATTTGGAGAACCTGCCGGTTTCGGTCGAGCTCGTGCGAGGCCCGGATGGCGTGGAGTTTCGCTATATCGACGAGCGGCTGCTGCCGGATGACCTTGCGATGGCGGCAACGAGCGATTGGCGGGAAGTGGTGGAAGCCGTGAAGACGTTGGCGGTTCGCGGGGCCCCGGCAATCGGGCTCGCGGGGGCCGCTGCACTTGCGCTCTGGGCTCATTCGACTTCTTCGTTCGACGGAATCGATCAGGTCGCATATGAAATCGCACACGCTCGGCCGACTGCCGTCAACCTGCAATGGGGCGTCGACCGGGCGCTTGCCGTAGCGAAAGGAGCTGCAGCGCAAGAGGTGCCCGAGCTGCTCTACGAGCTCGTGAAGGACATGGAAGCCGAAGACGAGGCCCGCAATCGCGCTATCGGCGCTAACGGCGCGGCCTTGCTGCCGCAGGGCTGCCGCGTTCTCACCCATTGCAACGCGGGCAGCCTGGCCACCTACTATTACGGCACAGCCCTTGGGGTGGTGTACGCTGCTGCCGAACAAGGCAAGATCGAGCGTGTGTACGCGGACGAAACGCGGCCGGTCGGGCAGGGCGCGCGCCTGACCGCCTGGGAGCTTTCCCGAGCAGGCGTGCCGGTCACGCTCATCTGCGACAACATGGCTGCCAGCCTCATGGCGAGAGGCGAGGTCGATGCCGTGATCGTCGGCGCCGATCGCATAGCTGCCAACGGCGACACGGCAAACAAGATAGGGACCTACAGCGTTGCCGTGCTCGCGCATGAACATGGAATCCCGTTCTACGTGGCGGCGCCGACCTCGACGATCGACCGCTCCATCCCCGATGGTTCGCGCATCCCCATCGAACAGCGTGCGCCTACCGAGGTCCTGCCCGTACCGATCCCGGGCGTCGACGTGTACAACCCCGCTTTCGACGTGACACCCGCCCGCTACATCTCCGCCATCATCACCGAAGCCGGCGTCATGTGACCCGCTTCCCGTCAGATGCGAACCGGCCCACCCACCCCGCTTCCGCCAGGCCCGGGGGTACCCCACTTACCGCCAGACCCGAACCGGCGCAGCTCCTCGAAACTACCCCACTTACTGCCAGACCCAACGTGGGGTAGTTTCTAGAATTTGAGCTTCGAAAGAAGCACAAATTCGCGAAACTACCCCACTTTGGGTCTGGC
>JAFUBE010000228.1 GCA_017460365.1 Eggerthellaceae bacterium | reverse complement strand
GTGGGCCGCGAGGTTGAAGAACAGGTCGTCTCAGTTCTCGGCCCAATCGTCCTTTGTCCACGAGGCCATCGTGTCGGAGACGACGGCGGGCTCGAGCTCGATCGCCTTCGCCCCGCCCGGCGCATCCTCGAAACCCAATAGCGAGACCTCGACCGTCGCGTCGGGCAGTTCCCTTACCACGCTCGAATCGGCCAAGTCGAGCACGGCCCTGGCATTGGCATACTTGACGGCTTGTTCGGCGACCCCCTCGTCACCCGACTTGTCCGAGCAGCCGTGGAGGGGCTGCAGGCAAAGGGCGCAGAGAACGGCCAAAACCAATTTGGAAAGGACCTGCATTGACCCGGGCCTTGCAAAAGTCGACATGAAGCTCCATCTCCCAACGTTGCAATCGATTACCAGCTCTTCGTGAAGCTGACGACGTTGCTGCCGTCCACGCGCTCGTAAACCGCCCCGTTCACGATGTCGAGCCCCGCAGGCGCGCCCTCGTCGTCGCCTGGCGCTTCACCGATGCCCTCGGGCGCTACGAGGTCGATCTCGCTCAGCGGGTCGTACGGCACACCGTCATCGGCAATCGTCACCTTGAGCGCGGAGAGACTCGGCAGGTACTCGAAACCGATGCGCACGAAGCCCGGGGCGTCAGGCGTCGCGCCGGGGTACGCGTGCCGGCACGCGTTCACAAACAGCGTCTCGGCGAAGACGTCCATCTCGTAGTAGACGTGCCTGGGCGCCTTCCTGCGGTCGAGCTCGGCGTTGATGAAGTTGCGCACGTGAACGAGCTGCGAGCCGTCCGCCGGCAGCACCATGACAGCTTCCGACTCGGGCGGCACGCCGTACTTCAAGATGAGCATCGTGATGTCGTCGGACTGCTCGGCGTCGTGCGTGTAATCGGTGAGGGAGCGCCGCACCGCGACGCCGATCGAGCGCGGGTTCATGTCCTTGCTCCGATCGAGCACCGCCTGAAGGCGCTCTTCTCCGTACAACTCCTGGGTGGCGCTCATCGCCTCTGTCACGCCGTCGGTGTAGGTGTAGATCACGTCACCGGGCGCCATTTGCAGCTTGTGCAGGTCGTAGGGGATGCCGTCGAACAGGCCGAGCGGCATGCCGGAGACCTCCTTCATCCAGCTCCACGCACCGCCGTGCAAGAGCACCGGCGGGTTGTGGCCGCCGTTGACGAAGGCGAGCTCCCCCGTCTCGTAGTCGATCTCGCCGACCCAGCAAGTCACGAACATGCCGGCGTCGTTTCCGATGCACAGCTGGTGGTTCGCCGCGTCGACCGCCTCGTTCACCGGCAGCCCGGCCTCCATGAAGTTGCGCAGCTGGCTGCGGGCGGCCATCATGAACAGCGCCGCCGGGATCCCCTTGCCCGAAACGTCGGCCATGACGAAGCCGATCCTCGTCGTGTTCTCGATGGGGAAGAAGTCGTAGAAGTCGCCGCCGACCTCCTTGGCCGTCTTCATGGAGGCGTAGATGTCGAGCTTGTCGATGTCGGGGAAGGCCGGGAACTCCGTCGGCAGCGACGACTCCTGGATGGTCTTCGCCGTGGCGAGGTCCTGCTCGTTGCGCCGCGCGACCTCGTCGATCATGTCGCTGAGGGCTCCGACCGTGGTGTTGATGCCGTCTGCGAGCGATGCGAACTCGCGCGTGGACTGCTCGGGCACGCGCTCGCCGAGGTTGCCCGCCGTGATCTTAGCGAGCGAGCGGTTCGCCTCGTCGATACGGCGCACGATTAGGCGCCTCACGAGGACAGAGGCGAGGGCGGCGATTGCCACGATGAGGAGCAGCGCGCTGACCGTGGTGGACGCCATCGTGCCGAACCGGTTGGCGAAAACAGTGTCGGCCGTGCGGTGAAGCCCGACATAGCCGTCCTTGAGTTTCCTGATTCCCAGGAAAGCCAGGTCCATGTTCGCCGTGAGGTCTTCGTCCGTATCGGGAATGAAAAGCACCGGGTCCCTTCCGGAAGAATAGTATTCCAAAAGCGCCTCTACGGCGGCTTCATCGCCGAGATAGTCCCCCTCGTCGATAGCGGCGAGCAGCGACGTCCCGACTTTGAACTTGGCGGCGTCGTTCGAAACCAGGATGACGCCGTGTTCGTTCATGACGAAGGCCGCTCCTTCGGTATCCTTGTCGTAACCGCCGATGAGCAGCTCGGCGTTGATATCGGGCTGCAAGTCGAGCTGGTCTTGCAGGTAGGAAAGCTCTTCGTCCATGTCCTCGATGGCGAACTCGACTTCCTGAATCGTGGTGCTCGAGAAGATGACCGCGCTGACCAACATGAACACGATCGCCGAGACGAGCACGAGGAAGTTGCGGAACACGGAATAAAGGGCGCGATCCGAACCGCGGTCCTTCATCGCGCGCACGAAGCGGTCTGCCGCAAGGCACAGCACCGCGATCAGCACGGCGTCGAGGAGCGCCTGCAGCGCCGAGGTCTCAAAGCTGACCGCCAGGTACCAATGCGCCAAGGTGAACAGGTCGAAACCGCCGACCAGCATCACCATGTTCACGAGCGACAACGCGCTCGCCAGAAACGACACGACGACGCTCACCGCGATTATGAGCGCGACTCGCCTGCCGCCTTGCGGATCCCGCCTGAGCGCCAAGCCGAACAGCACGCCCGCGGCAAGCGCGACGAAGGTGAACAGCCCGACCGTGTTGAGCGGCGTGCCGAAATAGTAGCCCTCGAGGAAATCCAAGGGCAATATGGCAGCATGGGCAAACGCGACCAAGCCGCCGAACAGCCCGAGCAGGACGCCCGTCACGGGGCCGAACGCGATCGCACCCATCGCGACAGGGGCCAGGAGCAGGATGAGGTATACGGGGTCGTCGTTTACCTCGCCCACCGGCCAGAATCCGAGTTGGCAAAACGACATCGCCACAATGGCGACGGCCACGAAGACGAGCGCCCCGACGCGCGTGTACAAGGGCAGCTCTTCCGTGCGCCCCCAGAAAAGCCCGGCAACCGAACGGGCTGTTGTATCGTTGACCATAAGCCTCACTAGCCTCGATTAGCGATAACGCTTCTTCACCCCATTATAATGGCAGCCCCTCACCGAGAAGCCGCGGGGGCGCTTGCCTTAAGCCTCCGCGTCGAGGCGCTGGCGCTCCCCCAGCTCGGCGAACAGGCCGCCCTTGGCCACCAGCTCGTCGTAGGTGCCCTCTTCGGCAATGCGCCCGCCATCGACCACCAGGATGCGGTCGCAGTGGCGCACGGTGGATAGGCGGTGGGCCACCACCACACGGGTGCACTTCAGGGACTCGAGCGAGTCGCTCACATGCTTTTGCGTGACGTTGTCGAGCGCGCTTGTGGCTTCGTCGAAGAACAGGATGCGCTTGCCCCCGCACACCGCGCGCGCAATCATGATGCGCTGGCGCTGCCCGCCCGAGATGCCGCCCGAGCCTTCAGAAACGATGGTCTGCATGCCCATGGGCATCTTGCGGATGTCCTCGGCGATGCCGGCAAGCTCGGCTGCCTCCCATGCGTCGTCGAGCGTGGCCCCGGGCGCGGCAATGATGATGTTGTTGGCGATGTCGCCCATGAACAACCTACCATCCTGCATGACGGTGCCGATGTGGCGCCGCAGCGAACGCAGGTCGACCTTGCGCACATCGTGCGGGCCATAGAAGACCGACCCGCGCTCAGGCTGCTCGAAGCCCAGCAGCAAGCGCAGGATGGTCGACTTCCCGCAGCCGCTCTTGCCCACGATGGCAACGTATTCGCCAGGCCGCACCGTGAAGCTGAGGTCCTGCAAGATGTAGGGATGCTCGGGCCCGTAGCGGAACGACACGCCCGAAACCTCGATGCCGCCAGAGAGCTCGGCCACCGCCGGGCGCCCCTCGGCCACCTCGGGCTCGGCTGCCAGTATGGGCTCCACCATGGCAAACATGGGGCCAACCTGGGCAAACTGCCCTGCCAGCATCGCAATTGCAAGAATGGCTGCCTGCATCTGGCCATAGGCCACGTTGAACGACATGTAGTCGGCCACGTCCACGTGCGCACTGCCCGCAAACCAGTAGATGGCAACGGTGCCAACCAGCCCGATAAGGGACGTTATGGCCTGTGCCGCCCACAGCAGGGCCGGCCGGTTGTAGGCGCTTTCCGCATAGGACGCGTAGTCGTCGGCCCACTTGGCGAAGGCACGGCGCTCGGCACCGGCCAGCTTTACCTTCGCAATGCCGCCCAACAGCGTTGCAACCGTGCCCGACAGGCGGGCGTTGGCCTCCTTGGTCGTGCGCTCGTAGCGCGCCGTAGCCACCGTCGAGGCAACCAGGAAGACGGCCTGGGCAAGCACCACCGCAAGCGCAGGCGCCACAAGCGGGCCTGCGAACACGGCTATCTGGAACAGGTAGAGCAGCGAGAGCAGGCTTGTGAGCCCCGCACCCAGGAGCATGACGGTCAGCTGCTGGGCAAGCAGCTTCACCTGCGTGGCGCGCGTGGCCACATCGCCCGGCGCGCGCTCCTTGAAGATCGAGGTTGGCAGCGAAAGCAGCCGGGAGACCACGGCAGCTTCGCACACCACGTCGAGCTTGAGCGCAACGCGCTGCATTACCAGGTTGCGGCACGCGTTCAGGATGACAGTGGCGCCGGCAACCCCTACCAGCAGCGCACCGATGGGCGCGATGAGGTCGGCCTGCCCCGAGGGCACCACCACGCCGAAGGCTATCTGGTTGGCCCACGCCGGCAGAAGCCCCACAAGCGGTGCGGCAAGTGCAGCGGCGAACACCACCAAGTAGTCTGCCACATCGAAGACGCCGGCCATGAAGCGCACGAGGTCGACGAGCGCAAGCGGCCGGGAGGGCAGCGCACGGTAGAGCAGCAGCGCCGTGTTGCCAAGAGAAGAAGCCACGCTGGCCGTTACGCGGACCTTGTTTCCCGTATCCGGCTCGTAGTAGCAGTAGCCGGAAAGGCCGCTTGGCACGAGTGCCACCGGCGTGCCGTCGTCGAGCCGCGCGAGCATGGCGCCGAACGCCCGCCTGTGCCAGCCGGCGTCGAGCCGCACGCGGCGGCGCATGACGCCCGACGGCGCGAGCAGGTAGTCCAGGTGCTCGTCAACGTCGTCTATGCCCTCGGGCACCGGCCCCGGCTCCGCCCCGCAGTATCGCAGCGCTATGCGCGCCGCGCCGTCGGCGCGCTCTAGGTCGCTCACGTGGAACATGGGAGCGCTACGCGCATCGGTTACGCTGGCGGCAAGCTTCGCGTACGCCCGCTCGTGCAGATGCTCGTCCAGCTTCTTGCGCGTCTCTATTTGCGACTGGATCCAACCCATGCTAGTCGCTCCTTACGAGGTTCGCGTAGGCGCCGTCGAGGGCAAGCAGCTCGTCATGGGTGCCGCGCTCGACCACCTTGCCCTCGTCGAGCACGATTATCTCGTCGCAGTCGCGTATGGTGGAAAGGCGGTGCGCCACCACTATGCAGGTGATGCCGCGGTCGCGAATGCGCCTGATTACCTCGGCCTCGGTCTGCGCGTCGAGCGCACTGGTGGCCTCGTCCAGGATGACGATGGTAGGGTCTTGCGCAAGCACGCGGGCTATCTCGAGGCGCTGCAGCTGCCCGCCGCTGAAGTTGCGCCCGCCGGGCAGGATGCGGCCGGACTAGCCATCTGCCCGCCCGGCGATAAGCTCGTGCACG
>JAFUBE010000227.1 GCA_017460365.1 Eggerthellaceae bacterium | reverse complement strand
TAACGGCCATCTTGCCGTTGATCTTGAGCGAATACACCGCTTGCGCCCAAGCCACAATGAGCTGCAGAACCGCAAGCGCAATCATCACGTTCATGAACGGGCCCACCCAGTCGGGGTTTACGCCGGTAAGGAGCCGGTCCATGAAGATGCGGGAAGTAAACGAGTTGATGATACCGAACAAGTAGACCATGGCGGTGGTGATCATGACGAACGCCACCGCCGCACCAGCGCCAACGAGGCGCTTCTTCGCAAAATCGAAGATGCTTTTCGGTTTGCCACTCGGCTCGAAGTTAGGGCCAGGAGTGGGGACAATGGTAACGCCGGTGAAGGACTCGTCGAACTCCTCCATCGTTACGGCAATGTTGCCGCGAGCGGGGTCGTTCAGATAAGCATGATTCCCCTTGAAGCCATCGAGCACCACGAAGTGGTTCATGTTCCAGTGGATGATGCAGGGAAACGACGCTTCCTTTTGTATGGTCTGGGGGTCATATCGGAAGGCCTTGACGTCGAACCCGTAATGCATGGCCGCTAGCGCGACGTTCTTCGCTTTGCTGCCGTCGCGGGAAACGCCGCAATCCGAACGCACCTGTTCGATGGGAACCCACTTGTCGTAATAGGCCATGACCATGGCAAGGGCTGCGGCGCCGCATTCAAGGGCTTCCAGCTGCATGATCACGGGAACTTCCGCAACGCCGTTTTTCACCGGCTGCTTGATGCTTTTGCGTCCCATCGCGGCCTCACTTGCTCGTCAGCAGAAACTGGATGGGATGTACGGATTCCGTGACCAGCGTGCCGTCGTACATGCCGTCCGACAGGTTCAAATCTGCCGTTCCCACGGTGCGGCCGTACTCGTCGGTCTTCGTGGACAGGATCGCGGTCTCCTGGTCACCGACGCGCAGGGTCATGTCGTTGCGTATGGTGGCGTTGCCGCTCTTGACGGCCACTTCGGCTACGTGGTCGTGCGTCGAAACGCCGACCTCGACGGTCGTCTCTATGGTGCCAGCCGACATCCAGACGAAGAAGCCCACCAGCAAGGTGAGCACCGCCGCGAGGACCACCCAGATGCCCGGGTTGGTCACGCGCAGGTAATCCGTCAGCTGCTCCGGCGAGGAGCAGCGCTGCAGCGTCTCGCAGCGAAAAATGCTCGCCTTCTTCTGGTCTTCCATGACACCGACTCCCTTGATAGCCAAACCGCGAGATTGAAGAGCTGCGGCTTCGCACGCTTAGTCGTTCGCGTCGCAACCTCCAACGGCGCAACCGCACGAATGAACAGGGTCATCAATTATACAGACCGCCTGAGTTCGTACCACTGCCAACAATCGGACATGCGCACAGCGAGCCGTCATCGTTCTCGCCCTTGCCGCCAACAACGCAGGCGCACTGCTTGCCCGTGCCCGTTCCGCCTCCGACGGCGGGGCAGAAGCACACGCCCCCCGCGACGGCGTCGAGCTCGTCGAGGTCGAGCTCGTCTGCATCCTCGGGCGCGAAGCCGTGTGCCTCGGCGACCTTCTGCGCCGCCGCCTCGACAGCTTTTGCGGCCTCCTGATCGAGGCCATGTTCCTTGAGGAACGCCCCGAGTGCCCCGTAGGTCGCCTGCTCGAGCTCGGCCCTCAGGGCCTCGTCCTTCGACGCCGCCTCGTAGAACTTCTTGCTTACTGCCATCTTGCGTTCTCCTCTCGCTCTCCGGCCAAGCCGTTGCGCCGCGCAGCGGCGGCGCGTTCCTCACGAATTCCCCCAAAAATCAAACGCCGTTTCGTATCGGATGCCAGGTTGCCGCTCGTGAAAACGAAGGGCATCACCAGGTAAACCTCATTCATATCATTTTCACGTTTCTCGGCAAAGAGGGGTTCCAGAACGTCACCCCCGTTTTGCGCCGACCACATTATGCGTCGATGATGAGGGAGTGGGCCTGGAGGCCTTGAAGCGGGCGGTGGTTTCCGCTTCGCAGAACTATCACCAGAACGACTACTCGATTTTCGCGGGCCGACGCTCATGATGCGTCGGCCCGCATGTAGAGGCTGCTTTTCCGCGACTCTTTACTTGACCTTCACCTTGAACGTCACGGTCTTGCTGACGCTCTTATAGTTCCCGCCTCCGGCGGTGACCTTGACCCTCACCTTGTAGGTGTTCTTCTTCAGGCC
>JAFUBE010000024.1 GCA_017460365.1 Eggerthellaceae bacterium | reverse complement strand
TGACAGAACGTGTCTGACGGAAAGTGTCACACGACAGCAATATAGACGCGTCTCCCCAAGTGTTGTGGGATTAGCTCGCTTCGGAGCTGGACATCGTCCCGCCGATGCCCGCAGCAGCCTCACCGCCCTGCGCTTGCACGGTACCGCCGTTGATGGTGATGGGAAAGCCCAGCGAGTAGATGCCGCTTTCGATGCCGCAGCCGCCCTCGAAATTCTTTTCCAGAAGAGAGCCAGGGCGGGCGTTCACGGTGCCGCCGTTAATGGTGACCTACCTCATGGCCTGTCGATAGCTGCCGCCGATGCCGGCCGACTTCTCATAGCCGACGGCGTTGATATTGCCGCCGTTGAAGACGAGGTCGCCGCCCGCTTGATCCGGAATCGCCCCGATGCCGGCGCCCGCGCGGCCAGCTTTTTGCCTGGCCCTCAGCTCGTCAGTCATCGACTCGTCATCGCTCCAGGTGGCAGCTGCGTTCAGCGTGCAGGTGCTGTTCGCCGACTGGCCCAGATGATGAGCTTGCAGTTCTTGCCCTCATTCGTTCTCGAGCGAATGAATACGCCGCCATGAACGGTGAGCGTTGCATTCTGAGCCAAGATGATGTTGACGTCTGGACCGTAGATTTCGAGGCGCTCTTCGAGCGTTTGATTCCCCTTGACCACATACCATTTAGCATCATCCGTATTGCCGCCGTCCACGTTACCGATAAACTTGGTGCTGCTGTTCGTGTCGGATTCGATTTTACTTGCCGACAGCGTAGGCCGAGGAGGTTGAGGAAAAGCGTGGGATCATAGGTAGCGGGGTTGAAATACGGCACGACAGAATATTCGTCTCCCAGCGCTTGCGTGGACAGCACAGAATCCGCGGCGACAAGCGCTCTACCTGTCGCAACCTCGGTTGCGTTTGCGGACGCTCGGTCGCCCGTCTGCGCATATGCCGGCGCGAGCGGACGGAGCGTAACCGCAAGCACGAAAGGCAAGGTCAGGCACAGCCATTTACGAGCGGTTTCTTCGAGTAGTTCATCTGATTCCCCTTCTTGCTCGATCGCCGCCACGCGCGTTATCGAAACCATCGTCGGCGATTCACCCAAAGAATCTCAAGCAACCTGTGCCCTCGAGAAAGGCAAGGAGCCTTTGGGCCGATGGCGTTTGTCACATTCTAAAGCAATTATTTCACGGTTTTCGACACGATGACAGTGGTCTACGGTAGTCCGTTGTAACACGACGTAACGTTCTGGGTTGATAATATGGGGAAACGGCCGCGCTCATTCAACCGTTTCCCCAGGTCAGACATGGAGCCAGCGACAGGAATCGAACCCGCAACCCACTGATTACAAATCAGTTGCTCTACCGTTGAGCCACGCTGGCTGAACTGGGGTTTTGCACAATCGTTCGCGATAGATGATGCGAAGATGTGCGAATCCCCGCCTTCCAAGGCCCGACAAGCATACCACAACCGGACGAGTTCTGCGCCTCTTGCCACATGCCCATGGGAACGGCGTATGATACGCTACGATTGAGCTAGGGAAATGCGTCTTCTTGCCATCGTGTGACACTTCTCGTCAGACACGAAGTGTCATTTTTTGAGGAAGACATGCGGTACGGCGAGCGCAACCCAAAAAAAATGACATTTCGTGTCTGACGAGAAGTGTCACACGGCGCACGGGTTGGGGGTAAAGACGCGTCTCCCTGGCAGGGCGTGTTATGTACATTGGAATGGAGAGATGAGATGGCTTATTCACTGGTCGAGCGTCAAATTGAAAGCACCTTGCAAGATATGCTCGGTGACAAGGCGGCGCGTCTTATGGGGGTTATAAGCAAAATGGCCGCCAAGCAGGGTGGCGCGTCGGCCATCGAGAACTACCAGCTGCTCGGCAAGCGCGCGCTCATCGTTGCGGGCGTTGCCGTCGGCGGCGTTTACGTGGCGGTTTCGGTCGTGGGCTTCGTGATTGCACGCAAAAACGAAGAGCGGCGCGTAGAGCGGGTGGTTCGTCGCGTGCTCGAAGAAGAGCGCCAGGAGGCCGAAGAGGAGAAATAGCATGTGCGAGCAGGGCGGTTTCAGCATGACCTAACGCGTAGCGTGTTGCTGCGGAGGTTTCGATTTGCAACCGCGCTGCGTCTGCCCCTCTCATGCGGAAAGCCCGCTTGTTGCTGGAAGGTTGTCGATAGGGATGCTGCTAGCCGCTGCTTTGTTGCCTGCGATAGCGCTCATGATATACGTGTACCGCAAAGACGAGGTCGAGCGGGAGCCGGCCGGCCTCGTGCTGCGCGTCTTCGTGATCGGTGCGCTTTCGGGAATCGTCGCGGGCATGGTCGAGGGGGTCTTGTTCGACGTTTTCGAGGCCGTCATCCCGGCCGGGGTTTTGCTGGTCGTCGTCGAATACTTCGTCGGCGTCGCGGCAGTCGAAGAGGGGTGCAAGTACTTCGCCCTCAATACCATCAGGAAAAACCCCGAGTTCAACTACGTGTTCGACGCGGTTGTCTATTCGGTCGCAGCGGCGCTCGGCTTCGCGGCGCTCGAGAACGTCCTCTACGTGTTCGACGGCGGCATGGAGGTCGCTTTAACGCGTGCGGTGTTCTCCGTGCCGGGACACATGGCCGATGGCGTTCTTATGGGCGTGTTCTTCGGGCTGGCTCGCAAGCGCGAAGTGCGCGGCAATACCGTGCGTGCACGTACGTATTACCTGCTCGCATGGCTTTTGCCCGTGATCGAGCACGGTTTCTACGATTCCGCCCTTTCGCTCGACAGCGATGCGCTCGCGTTCGCCGCCATGGCCACCGACCTCGTGTTCATTGCCATCGCGTTCGCGCTCATTCGCAGGGTGTCGAAAAACGATGCGCCGTTCAATTCGCCAGTGGCATGAATCACCCGAATCGCCCCACTCACCGCCGGGCCTGAAGCGGGGTGCCCGCGCGAAACTACCCCACATTGGGTCTGGCAGTAAGTGGGGTAGTCCGCGTGCCGCCCCGCTCCGGGCCTGGCGGGAAGCAGAG
>JAFUBE010000226.1 GCA_017460365.1 Eggerthellaceae bacterium | reverse complement strand
GTGGCGCACTTTCGAACTAACGCTACTTGATCTTCAACGTTGTGGTGGTCTTGTAGTCCATGTTGTAGAAGTAGAAGAACACGACGCCGTTCTTCGTCAGATTCATCTTCGCGGTGCGGGACTTCAGGGCTTCGTTAACCCCCGTGCCGTACCCCGTCTTGCCGTTCACTCCCAACCAGAGCGTGGTGCTCTTGCCGCCTTTCGTCGACACTTCCGTCGAGAACGAATAGTGGGTGTCTGACGAGTAGGGCGTTTGCACCTGAACGAATGCGCTCGCCCCGTTTTTCGCCATCACGTTCGAGAACGTGAAGGAATACAGCTTGCTTTTAGGAGCCTTGAACTTGAGGTAGCCCTTGCCCTTTTTGAACGTGATCTTGTACGAACCCACCTTCACCGTCTTGGCTATCTTATTCAGAGTAGCGGTTTCCGTGCTGGAATCGGCTTGTCCCACCGTCAGGTTCGTCGTCGCATACGCAGCCGACGGCGTGAGCGCGAACGCGAGCATAAGCGCCATGAAAGCTGCGGCAACCCTCTGTACCTTCTTCCTCATGACTGCCCCCTCTTCCCTTCCTTATAAAACGCTGCACTCCCCATAACGGGATCGCAAACCTGCCCTTGCTTAATGGCGGAAGTGGCGATGGCCGGTGAAGACCATGGCGATGCCGTGCTCGTCGCACGCTTCGATGCTCTCTTCGTCGCGGATGGAGCCGCCCGGCTGGATGATGGCCGTGATGCCGTGGGAGGCCAGCGCATCGATGTTGTCGCGGAACGGGAAGAACGCATCGGATGCCGCCACAGCGCCCTTGCAGGCCTCGCCCGCACGCTTGCAGGCGATCTCGCACGAATCGACGCGATTGGGCTGGCCCGGCCCCATGCCGATGCCGGCATGGTCCTTCGCGACCAGGATCGCGTTGCTCTTCACGCCCTTCACGACCTTCCAGGCGAACAGCAGGTCGTCCATTTCGGCCTCCGTGGGCTTGCGCTTGGTCGGGACCGTGAACGTGGCGGGGTCTTCTGCGACCGCGTCGACGTCTTGCACGAGCACGCCGCCGTCGATCGTGCGGAACTCGGGTTCGGCGCCCACCGGGTCGATGCCGCCTGTCGCGAGCACGCGCAGGTTGGGCTTGTCCTTCAACAGCTCGAGCGCCGCCGGCTCGAAATCGGGCGCGATAAGCACTACCACGAACAGCTTGTTCTCATTGATGTGCTCGACCATCTCGGCGGAGACGGTACGGTTCGCGGCGATGATGCCGCCGAACGCAGACTTCGGGTCGCAGGCGAACGCGCGGTCGAACGCCTCTGCGATCGTGTCGCCCTCGGCCGATCCGCACGGGTTCTGATGCTTCAGGATGACCACGCCCGGCGCGTCGAATTCGCGCACGATCGCCCAGCAGGCGTCGGTGTCGAGCAGGTTGTTGTACGAAAGCGGCTTGCCGTTCAGCTGCTCGGCGCGCGCAACCGAGTGTTCGGTGGCTGTAGAGCGGCGATAGAATGCTGCGGCCTGATGCGGGTTCTCGCCATAGCGGAGGTCCTGCTGCTTGGTAAGCTGGATGTTCATCTTCTCGGGGAACTGGTCGGCACCGTCGAGCTGGCTTGCGAGCCAAGCGGAGATCGCGGTGTCGTAAGCGCCGGTCGTGCGGAAGACCTCGAGCGCGAGCGCGCGTCGGGTGGCCAGCGTGGTGGCGCCGTCGTTGGCGCGCATTTCAGCCAGGATGTCGTCGTAGGTCGCCGGGTCGGTGACGACCGCGACCGACTCGTGGTTCTTGGCCGCGCTGCGCAGCATGGACGGACCGCCGATGTCAATGTTCTCGATGCAGGTAGCGAAATCGGCGCCGTCCGCAACCGTCTTCTCGAACGCATAGAGGTTCACGACCACCATGTCGATCATCTCGATGCCGTGCTCGGCGGCCTGCGCCATGTGGTCGGCGTTGTCGCGCTTGGCGAGCAATCCGCCATGCACGAGCGGATACAGCGTCTTCACGCGGCCATCCATCATTTCGGGGAATTTCGTGACGTCGTCGATCGGCGTGACGGGAACGCCCGCCTCGGCGATCACCCGCGCCGTGCCGCCGGTCGAGATGATCTGCGCGCCGAATTCCTCCGAGAGAGCACGGGCGAACTCGACGATTCCGGTCTTGTCGGTCACCGACATGAGCACGCGCTTCACTTTGGGGTTTTCCACCTTGCCGCCTTCCCTCGTGATTTCCAGTGAAACCACTTTACTACCCCATGCGGACCGCAAGCCGCACAGCGTCGCAAAAAGCTCTATTCCCGCGTTGAATGGGAGGCTTGCCCCGGACATTGCGCTGAAGCGCAGGTTTCGTCAAGCGAATTTCCTTGCCAGGGCTTCGGCCACGGGAGCGGGAACGAACTGGTCGACCGGGCTGCCGAGGCGCGCGAGCTCGCGCACGATCGACGAAGACAGGTACATGTACTGGGGCGGGCTCATAATGAAAACCGTTTCGATGGCGCGCTCGAGCTCGTAGTTGAGCGCGGCCATCTGGAATTCGTACTCGAAGTCGGTGATGGCGCGCAGCCCCTTCACGAGCACTTGGGCGTCGACCGCACGCGCGAAGTCGACGAGCAGCCCCTCGAAGGGCTCCACGCGCACGTTCGCCAAATGGGCGGTGGAAGCGCGCGCCAGCTCGGCACGCTCTTCCAGCGAGAATATCGGCGCTTTGCCAGGAGACGCCGCCACGCCGACGATTACCTCGTCCATGAGCTGGGCCGCCCTCGTGATGACGTCGAGATGCCCGTATGTGATCGGGTCGAACGTCCCCGGTGTCACTGCTCGTTTCATGTTCGCTTCCCTTCCAGTCAGATGGGCCGCTCCCCGTCAGACCGCCCAGCTCCCCGCCGCGCCGAAGGGTACCCCACTTTCTGCCAGACCCAAACCGG
>JAFUBE010000225.1 GCA_017460365.1 Eggerthellaceae bacterium | reverse complement strand
GGTATGAGGAAGATTGGCGCGGACATACAGTATGCGGTGGCCCGGTTAGGGGAGGGGTCGGAGTCCGCGCGGTTGAACTATAGGATCCAACAAGTGCGGGATCGGTACCGCCAGGCGATCGAGTCGGTGTATCGCGATGCGGCGCCGTTGCATCTGGCGCATACGAACAATGTGATTATAAAGGACCGGAAGCTGGTCGTGTTTGTAGACGACAGCTTGTTCGCGGCTGAGTTGAACGCGCAACGCGAGTTGATAAAACTGCGATTGCTGGAGTTGTTCGGCGAGGAAATCGACGATTTCCAGATTCGGACTTCCCAGTGGAAAAAGTACCGCGATATGCATCCGTATCTAACGGGAACCCAACAGGAAGTCGATACAGGCGTACCTCCGGCGCCACTTGACTCTGACGAAAAGTCGTATGTGTCTAACATATCTTCGGTGATTGATGACGAAGGATTGCGGAAAACGTTCGAAAAGGCAATGACAGCCGATTTGGAGTGGAAAAAGAGAGAAAGAGTGGAAAATTTGGTGGATAAGAGGAATCGCTCGTTGTAGCCACTCTCAGACCCTTCAAATGCTAAAATTTCCCGAGCAATGCTTGAGTATCGCGTGTTCGCGTGATATAGTACAAGTGTTCTAATTTTCAGACTGAAATGCAGAAGGAGAGCACGTGGCAGACACTGGTTCACATTACGGTGCAGACGACATCAAGGTGCTGAAGGGCCTGGAGGCGGTGCGCAAGCGCCCGGGTATGTACATCGGTTCCACCGGTCCGCTTGGCTTGCATCACCTGGTTTACGAGGTTGTTGACAATTCCGTCGACGAGGCGCTAGCTGGTTATTGCGACCACATTCAGGTTTTTATCCGGCCTGACAATTCTATTTGCGTCATCGACAACGGGCGCGGCATCCCGGTTGAGCGTCACAAGACCGAGAAGATGCCGACGGTCGAGGTCGTGCTTACCATCTTGCATGCGGGCGGCAAGTTTGGCGACGGTGGCTACAAGGTATCGGGCGGATTGCACGGCGTGGGCGTGAGCGTCGTGAACGCGCTTTCGAGCCGTATGGTCGTCGACGTGCGCCGCGACGGCAAGGAATACGAGATCGTGCTTGAGCGCGGCATAACCACGACGAAGCTGCATGAAATAGGCAAGGCGAAAAAGACGGGTACCACGGTGACGTTCTGGCCCGATCCTGATATTTTCACTGACACCTGTGTTTTCGATTTCGATACGCTTGCGAACCGTTTCCGCGAGATGGCGTTTTTGAACAAGGGGCTGAAGATCGAGCTGACCGACGAGCGCAGCAACCAGTCGGCGTTGTTCAGCCAGCCGGCGGAGGAACCGGTGAAAGTATCGTTCAAATACGATGGAGGCATCGTCGACTTCGTGAAGTACTTGAACGAGGGCAAAGAAGCACTCAACAAGCCGATTTATTTCGCGGCCGAAAACGACGATGGCACCGTTGAAGTGTCGATGCAGTGGACGAGTTCATATTCCGGCAACGGCGTGATGGCGTTCGCGAACAACATTAACACGCACGAGGGCGGCACCCACCTGGACGGCTTCAAACAGGCAGTCACGCGCACCATTAACGAATATGCGCGCTCGAAGGGCATCTTGAAGGAGAAAGACAGCAACCTGAGTGGTGACGATTGTCGTGAAGGTTTGGCTGCGATTATTTCGGTGAAACTGCATGAGCCGGAATTCGAGGGCCAGACGAAGACGAAGCTGGGCAACACCGAGATCCGCGGCTTGGTGCAGACGGCCGTGACCAAGGGCTTGGCGGAGTATCTCGAAGAGAACCCCGCGCCGGCGAAGCGCATCGTGAACAAGGCGTCGCAAGCGCTGAAGGCCCGCGAAGCTGCGCGCAAGGCCCGCGAAGCCACGCGTCGCAAGGGCGTGCTCGACTCGTTCAGCTTGCCGGGCAAGTTGGCGGACTGCTCGTCGAAAGAGCCGGAGAACTCCGAGATATTCATTGTAGAGGGCGATTCTGCAGGTGGGTCGGCCAAGCAGGCGCGTGACCGCAAATACCAGGCAATCCTCCCTTTGCGCGGCAAGATCCTGAACGTGGAGCGCGCGGGTTTGCATCGTTCGCTGTCGTCGGATACGATCTCGTCGCTGATCACGGCGATCGGAACCAATATCGGCGACGACTTCGATGCGGACAAGGCGCGTTACCACCGGATTATCATCATGACCGATGCTGATGTCGACGGCGCGCATATCCGCTGCTTGCTGCTCACGTTCTTCTATCGGTACATGCCCGAGCTGATCAACCGCGGATACATCTACATTGCACAGCCTCCGATTTTCGGGTTGAAGAAGAAGAACACGAAGTCGACCAAGGTCGAGCGCTACATTTACGACGAGAGCTCGCTCTCTTCGGTGCTTGCCGAATACGACGATGGCGACAAGCGCGGAGCTGACCGGTTCGACGTGCAGCGTTACAAGGGTCTGGGCGAGATGGATCCCGAACAGCTGTGGGAGACCACGATGGAGCCGGCGAGCCGCACTTTGCTTCAGGTGAATATAGATGACGCGGCCGAGGCCGAACGTGCGGTGTCGGACCTGATGGGAGATAAGGTGGAGCCGAGGCGCGATTTCATCCAGTCACACGCTCGCGACGTGAGGTTCTTGGATATTTAAGAAAGCGATGGTTTACCCCTGTTCCGTAGGGGCGATCTGCCTGAAGACATGCCTTTAGGCAAATCGCCCCATGAATAAATTAATGTCAATTTGCTGGGTTCGCGGATAGCGCTACTGTTTTTGAAGGGAATGATAGATGGCTGAAGATCGTGACGATTCTCTCGACGAGCTGTTGAACAGGGCCGAGGAAGATTACGAGGATGAGACCGAAGGTGATGAAGAGGCTGAAGAGCAGTCTCAGGTGGGCCATGCGGTTTCCGAGGAAATGAAGGCGCAGGCGCTGATGGTCGACATGCCGTCGGCGCACGGCGAGATTGTCGAGGGTGCCAACGGTGGAGAGGGCACCATCGTGCGCACGGCGTATCTCGGCAAGGAGATGCAAACGTCGTTCCTCGAGTATTCGATGAGCGTGATCGTTTCGCGCGCGTTGCCCGATGTGCGCGACGGCTTGAAGCCGGTGCACCGCCGCATTCTGTATGCGATGCACGAATCTGGTTACAGCTCGTCGAAGCCGCACATGAAGTCGGCGCGTACGGTCGGCGATGTGATAGGCAAGTACCATCCGCATGGCGATGTGGCGGTTTACGACGCTATGGTGCGTTTGGCCCAGCCGTTCAACATGCGCGTTCCGCTGATCGACGGGCATGGCAATTTCGGTTCGATCGACGGCGACGGCGCGGCGGCTATGCGTTACACCGAAGCGCGCCTGGGCAAGACCGCCGAGGTGCTGCTTGAAGACCTCGACAAGGAAACAGTGGACTACCAGCCGAACTACGACGAATCGCTCGTCGAACCCACGGTGCTGCCGGCGCGTTTCCCGAATTTGCTGGTAAACGGCTCGGCCGGCATTGCGGTCGGCATGGCCACGAACATACCGCCGCACAACCTCGGCGAAGCGATCGACGCCACGTGCTTGATGCTCGACAACCCGGATTGCACGACCGAAGACCTGATGAAGGTTATGCCAGGTCCCGATTTCCCGACCGGCGGCGAGATCATGGGCAGCAAGGGGATCGTCGATGCCTACGAGACCGGCCGCGGTTCGCTCACGATTCGCGCGAAGTATCGTATCGAAGAGCTCAAGAACGGCAAGTCGCAGATCGTGATCACTGAGATTCCGTATCAGGTGAACCGCAACCGATTGCTCGAGAAACTCGGCGAGCTCGTGCGCGATAAGAAGCTACCGGAGATTTCGAACATCCACGATGCGGCTGACCGCAAGGGCATCGACATCATCATCGAGCTCAAGCAGAACGCGATTCCACAGGTCGTGGTGAACAAGCTGTTCAAGCACACTCAGCTGCAGGTCGGCTTCGGCGTTATCATGCTGGCGTTGGTCGACGGCGTGCCGCGCGTGCTTTCGCTCAAGGAAGTTCTTCATTACTACATCGCGCACCAGGAAGAGGTTATCGAGAGGCGCACGCGCTACGAACTGGCTAAAGCCGAAGAACGCGCGCATATCCTCGACGGCTACATCATCGCGCTCGACAACATCGACGAAGTCATCACCATCATTCGCTCATCGGAAACCGATGCCGAAGCGCGCTCGCGCCTGACCGAGCGGTTCGGGCTTACCGACAAGCAGACCGACGCGATCCTGAAGATGCAGCTGCGCAGGCTGGTTGGCTTGGAGCGCCAGAAGATCCAAGACGAGCTGGAAGAGCTGCGCGAGAAGATCGCGTATTTCAAGCGCGTGCTCGAGGATCGCGAATTGCTGCACAAGATCATCAAGGACGAGCTCGGCGAAATCAAGAAGCGCTTTGGTTCTGAGCGCAAGACCAAGATTGGCGTCGAGGCGACTGAAATAGACGTCGAAGACCTTATCGCCGACGAGAACATGGTCGTTACGGTGACGAAGGCCGGCTACGTGAAGCGCCTGCCGGTTGCGACGTACCGTTCGCAGAAGCGGGGCGGCAAGGGCATGCAGGGCGTGAACCTTAAAGACAACGATTACGTCGACCACCTGTTCGTGGCTTCGACCCATTCGTACATGCTGTTCTTCACATCGAAGGGCAAGGTGTATCGCTTGAAGGTATACGAGATTCCCGAGGCGTCGCGCCATGCGCGCGGCACGTTCATCGGAAATCTGCTACAGCTCGAAAAGGGTGAAACGGTGGCTGCGGTCATCGCGTCGAAGGACTTCCCCGACGACGAGTACCTGATCTTCGGCACCGAGCAGGGCATGGTGAAGAAGACGGCTATGGCGGCATACGAT
Source organism: Eggerthellaceae bacterium (assembly GCA_017460365.1). Lineage (GTDB taxonomy): Bacteria > Actinomycetota > Coriobacteriia > Coriobacteriales > Eggerthellaceae > UBA9715. The sequence goes on along the minus strand of JAFUBE010000225.1, from coordinate 2,075 downwards.
CGCACGCGTCGCGACGGCCTCATTGCGATCAACCTGAAGGAAGGCGACTCGCTGATTGCGGTGAAGCGCGTGGCACCGGGCGATATGATCATCATGGCGTCGTCAGCAGGAAAGGCGATCAAGTGGGATGAAGCCGAAGCGCGCGCGATGGGGCGCGGCACGACCGGTGTGCGCGGCATCACGCTGCCGCTCGGCGCGCGGGCGCTCGGTCTAGAAGTCTGCAATACCGAATACAACCCCGAACTGTTCGTCATCACCGAGAAGGGGTACGGCAAGCGCACCGATGTATCGGAATACCCGTTGCACCACCGCGGCGGCCAAGGCGTGTTCACGATCAACATGACCGCCAAGAAGGGTCAACTCGCCGACGTGAAGGTTGTGCGCCCCGAAGAGGAAATGATGATCATGTCGGAAGAGGGCGTGGTCGTGCGTACCGCCGTGAAGGGCATTTCGAAACAGGGCCGCGCGACGCAGGGCGTCCATGTGATGAAGGTCGCCGAGAACGATCGCGTAACGGCGGTGGCGATTTCTCGCACGAAGGCCAAGAAGGTTTCAGCTGGCGGTCGCGAAACGGAAGAGGATGTCGACTCCGAGAGCGAAGGCTCTGAAGAGTAGGCGGCTGCAACATACGCTTTGGAAGGACCAGCCACCGCAGCGGCTGGTCCTTCTTTACGCGGTGACTCTGTTAATGGGGTAGCGATTTCAGAAGCTTCCAGGCCTTTTGCTTCGATTCAGGAGTTGCCATGAGGGAGTGCAGGTCGGCGAATGTTACGGCCGGGCGCCCGAGAATCCGTGCAGGTTGATCGTCTGGGAGATTCAATCGGTAAGCCTGTGCGAGTTTAGCCGTTGCGTTTCCGTCTGTCGAAATCACGTACAGTGGATCAAGACCCTCTATAAGCAGGAAGATCGCCTGTGCGTCGAGTTCGCTTGTTGTTGCAAACGTGCACGAATCGGGAGTATATCCGAACGCCTCGAGCGACTTTTCGATGGCATTTTTCGAATATCCGTCGAGCTCAGTTGAGCTGAGCGCTATTGCTGGGCGGTTAGAGCCACCTTCGAGGTAAGCTGCAAACAACTCGGCGATTTCTCGGGCCGATGCTCCGTATGCGCTTTTCCCCACCACTAATCGACGCCCCCTTGCTAATTGCGTACGAGACTTTTATAACATAGGTAACACAATTTGTGAGAAAGGTGTGAACATGTGCACAAACGGAGTTAACACGGGCCAATTCGAGCAGATGATCGACCAAATCGACGATCATATCAAGCTTGAGCGCCGCTGGACTCACACGCTTGCCCATATGGCGGAAGATGCACAGCTTGCTACTGTTGGCGAAAAGCTCCACGCCGCCCAGGCTGCCCTTGATGAAGTGCGTGCGATTTTGGCTGATGCGAAAGATGCGCTCGAGGATGACGCGGAATCGGTATCGGGCGTGTCGGTGAATCTCGTCTAGGCGGCGAACATGTCACACACGCACGATGAAGCCGGGCCGCTTGTTCGTTTCTCGGTAGCTATGCCCGAAGAGCTGCTCATGCGCTTCGACGAGCTGGTTGCCCGCCGAGGCGTCGCGAAGAACCGTAGCGAAATGGTTCGCGATTTTGTTCGCGACGCGCTTATCAAAGAAGATGCGGAGATTGTCGGCACCGAGGTGATGGGGGCGCTCACCATCGTGTTCGACCACCATGCGAGCGATGTGCAGGAAACACTTCATGCAATCCAACATGCCAACTACGGCATGGTCTCTTGCACTACGCACGTGCACCTCGACGAGCGCAATTGCCTCGAGACGATTATCCTGCGCGGGGACACCACGCTCGTGCACAATGTTGCAGATCGCATTCTCGGCACCAAGGGCGTGAAGAACGGCGGTCTGGTAATCACCACCACCGGTCAGATGATTGAGTGTTCCCCGCGCCCGCTCTCCCGCCGTGCCCGACGCGACGCACTTGCGCGGACCGCCCCACTTCCCGCCGGACCCACGCCGAAGACTGCCCCACTTACTGCCAGACCCAAAGTGGGGCAGTTTCTAGGATTGTGCTTCTTCCGAAGCGTAATCCGCGAAACTACCCCACTT
>JAFUBE010000224.1 GCA_017460365.1 Eggerthellaceae bacterium | reverse complement strand
GCGGCCAGGCCGAACGTGAAGATGCCGCCGATGATGCTGACCGCCAGCATGATGAAGCCGGCCGAATTGCAGCCCAGGTAGAACTTGTGCACGCCGAACACGCCGAGGAAAATCGCGAGCAAGCCCGCCGACACGTGGTCCTTCGAACGCAGGGCTTCGGCCGCATACGCTTGCCGAGCGCGTGCCGTGACCGACGAACCGTGCGGCTCGCTATCGGGTTCAGGCGCAGACGGCCGGTACGTGCCCTGCCAGTACGAGTCCTCGTCTTCGCGCAGCTGCGATCCCTTCCAATACCCTTCGCCCATCAACGCTCCTTGCTGAAAACGTCCATAATCTTCTCGCGGAACACGATCGCGAGCACCGCCAGAACGGCGAGCAGCCCGATCACCACGAGCGGACCGACTATCTCGCCGTTGGCGAAACCGGCTGCCGCATACGTCGAGCCGAGCACACCCGGAATGCGGCCGATGTTCGTGAGCGCGAGAAACCTCCCGAACGGCATGTTGGTCAGCGGCACGATGTAGGTGAACACGTCTTTCGGCATTCCGGGAATCAGGAACAGCACGAACACGATGATGTCGAGTTTGCCCGTTTCCTCGAACTTCTTGAAGCGCTCGAGATGCTCGGTCGACACCATCCCCTGCACGAACGGAGCGCCGAGCTTGTGCACGAGCTGGTACACGATCGCCGACGAGATCACGCAGCCGACGAGGATGAACAGGGCGCCGAGCCACGGCCCGTACATGAGGCCGGCCGCGAGCTGCACGACCTCGCCCGGGATAAACGCCACCACGATTTGCAGAAACTGCATGCCGAGCAGCACGAACACGCCGGCGGCACCCGCGTTTTGCACGCGCTCGACCAGGCGCTCCACGCCGCCTTCCGTAAACACGTCGGTGATGTAGGGCCACGCGACGACCACGATGACGACCATCAGCACCATGAACGCGACCAGCCCTGCGAACTTGAACACCGTTGCGCGGTCGAGGCGGCTGACCTTTTCCTTCACGGGCGACGTCACTTGTCGCCCTCGTCGCCATGCGCGGCTTTGTCGTACTCTTCCTTGAACGCGGCGAACATGCCGCTCGCGCGCCCGAGCTGCCTGCCCACCGCAAACGATCCCTTTTCGACAGCGGCGCCGGTGGCTTTCGCGGCTTTCTGGGCAACAGGCTTGGCGCGGTCGGCGCTCTTCTTGGCCTTGTCGGCGACGACGGCCGTTGCTTTGCCGGCAGCTGCAGCAACGCCACCGCTCGAGGTTATTTCAGCAGCTTCGTCGGCCACGAGGATTGCGCCTCGCTCCGCCGTCTCGCTTGGATCCTCGCCGCTGTATTCGCCCATCGGCGCGAGCGCTCCACCAATGCCGCGCTTGAAACCGCGCACGAGCTTGCCCGGTACCATGCGCTTGCCGAGGATGGCGCTGTTCGCAGCTCCGTTCTCGATTGAAACGGTGGCAACTTCGCCGGTCGCGCTGTCGAAGCTGACATCGTCGATGAACCCGAGGAAATCGCCCGACTTCGTGACCACGGGCATACCGACCCATATGACGCAGGCGTTCCAGTCGACGCCAAGGGCCTTGATCGCGCCGCGGTCGGTCGCAGTCGTGTCGTCATGCACGACGATTTCGCCGTCCTCGACATCGTAGCCGCCCAGGGCCACGAACAGGTCCTTGCGATGGAACATGAGCGCCGCATCAGGGCGTTTCACCGTGAAGCCGATGCAGCGGCGCTCCGTTGGGTGGAACACGAAGCGGCGCACCTTGCCGATGCGCTTGCGCTTAGCGCCGCCGGCCACGCGCGTGCCGGCGAGCTTCTTTGTCGAGATCAGATTGCTATCCATAAGAAAGTGGGGCAAAGGCTTCAAGCCCTTGTCCCACTCGTTCCCTTCTTCTCGCGGCGCCGAGCTTACTTCGCGTGCTTGGCGTCCTCGGCCTTCTCGGCGACCTTTTCAGCTTTGTCGGCAACCTTTTCGGCCTTGTCGGCGGTACCCTTGGCCGCATCCTTCACGGTCTCGGCAGCGGCTTCCTGAGCCTGCTCGGCGTTCTCCATAACCTGAGCGGCGATGCGCTGACGTGCAGCTTCGATTTTCTCGCGCAGCTCGTCGGGATCGGTATCGGCCTTGCCAGTAACTTCCTTCACCTTCGACTGGGCGTCGTTGACCAGGCCGCTCGTCGTGGACTGCGCGCCCTCGATCAGCGCAGCGCCCTTCTCGCTTACGGCCTTCAGGGCCTCCTGCGCGCTTTCGGGGAAGCCGGCGCCGACGTCAGCGGCCTCGCCAGCCAAAGCGTTGGCCTTCTCGGCGACGAGCGCGCGATTCTTCTCGCCGGAATACGGCGAGAACGCGAGCGCGATTCCGGCGCCGATCGCGCCTCCGAGCAAAAATGCGGTAAATCTCGACATAGTGTCCTCCTCGCTGCTGAATTTAACGTACGTTCATTATACGCATGCAAACTGAATTCGGTGCACACATCTACAAAGATGCCTTTTTCGGTTGCCTTCTCGTTGATTGCTGGAAGGATGGGCCTCTTCCCGGTGGGTCAGGCCCGGCGGGAGGTGTCACGCGGGCGGGCGCTACACGTATTGCGAGACGAGATCGTCGAGGACTTGCGAGAGCGTGAGGCCGGCGGCTTCGACGGCAGCCGGGAACAGCGAGTGGTTCGTCATGCCGGGAGACACGTCGACCTCGAAGCAACGGGCGCATCCGCCGTCCCAAATCATGTCGATGCGGCCGAGGTCGCACACGGTGTAGGCGCGGTACACCTCGAGTGCAGCCCGTTCGATTTCGGCGCGGATGGCCTGGGCCTCGCCTTCGTCGGCCGAAAGCGACGAGAGGCGCACGGGGCAATGGAAGTCGACCAGCTCATGGTTCAGGCGCGCGTCGGCATCGAAGAACCCGCGGCGCGGCGAGATTTCCACCGGAGGCAGCGCGGTCGCATCCCACCCGGTGCCGATGATCGACACGGACAGCTCGACACCTTCCACCCACTGCTCGATGTTCACGGCGTCGTCGTACGACAGCGCGTCGAGAATGGCCTCGCCGAGCTCTTCTTGCGAGTCGACGCGGTGCACGCCGAGCGCCGAACCGCCATGCGCGGGCTTCACGCACACCGGGTAGCCACCGGGAATGCGATCCCCCACCAGATCGAGCGCGGTCGCGGCGCCCATCTTCTGGAACGCGTCCTTGGCGATGAACACGCCCGGAGGCCACGACGCCACGCCGTCTACCTCACCGCTGATCTGGCGATACTTCGCAACCGAGGAATGAAGCGCGTCCTTGTTCCACGAACGGTGGCACACGTGCGCGGGCGACCCTACGAACGGGATTTCCAGAAACTCGAGCAGCGACTGAATCGTGCCGTCCTCGCCGTGCTTGCCGTGAAGCGCGTTGTACACGACGTCGGGCCGCTCGCTGCGCAGCGTTGGCACAAGCTGCTCGTTGGTGTCGAGCGGCACCGTGCGGTGGCCGGCCTCTTCGAGCGCATCGCAAATGTTCTTGCCGCTGATCAGGGAAAACTCGCGCTCAAACGACGAGCCGCCCATGAGTACCGCAACTTTTGCCATCTTCTATCTCCTTTATTTCATTCAATATGTCGGTTCGAACAGGCATTGCAAGTGAGCTGGTGCGCCTGCATTACACCACACCACCCTACTCGGAAATCGCGCCGGCCTTGATGAAGGCGCGGTACAGCTCAAGGCGATCCTCGATGACTTCGGCGAGGCGGCGTATGGCCTCGCGGATGTCTTCGGGCGACGGGTAGCTGAAGTTCAGGCGCATGCAGTTGCGACCCGCCTTGCCGTCGGGGTAGAACGAATCGCCCGGCGTGTAGATGACGCCGTGGTCGAGCGCTTCGGCCAACATGGAATTTGCGTCGACGTACGCCGGCAGCGTGACCCATACGAAAAAGCCGCCTTCGGGATGCGTCCACGTGGCCTCGGGCGGGAAGAACTCCTCGAGCGCGTCCATCATGGCACGGCGGCGCTTGTCGTAGGTCTTTATGAACTTCTGCAGCGTATGCTGCCAAGCCGTCTCGGTGAAGTACGCGGCCGCCATCTTCTGGTCGAACATGCTGCCGCACAAGTCGGTGCCCTGCTTGGCCAGATTGATCTTCGCGGTGACGCCCGGAGGCGCCATGATCCAGCCAACGCGCAGGCCTGCGGCGAACATCTTCGAGATCGTGCCCAGGTAGATAACGCTTTCGTCAAGCGCACGCATGGGCAGGCAGTGCCCGCCTTCGTAGCGCAAGCGGCCGTACGGGTCGTCCTCCACGATGATGAAGTCGTACTCGTGCGACAGCTCGATCAGGCGCTTGCGCCGATCGGGGCTCATGGTGACGCCGCCAGGGTTTTGGAAGTTCGGAATCGTGTAGCAGAACTTCAGGCGCGGATTGCCCTTCCCGATGCGTTCGAGCTCGGCTTCGAGAAGGTCCATCCGCATGCCCTCTTCGTCGAAGCCGATGGTGTGGACCTCGGGCTCGTAAGCGGAAAACGCCTGCAGGGCGCCCAGGTACGTGGGCCCTTCGGTGATGATGATGTCGCCCGGGTCGCAGAAGGTCTTGGCGATGAGGTCGAGCGCCTCCTGCGCGCCGGTGGTGATGATGACGTTTTCGGGCTTGTGGCGGATGCCGACGTCGCGCACGATGTCGCAGAACACCTGGGCCGTTTCGAGCAGGCCGTTAGTGCCGCCGTACTGCAACGTGATCGCTTGCGCGTCGATGGCCGCCCTGGCCGCCTTGCGCACGGCTGTTTTCGGCAGCAGCGACACATCGGGCATGCCACCGGCGAGCGAGATGATGTCGGGCCTGGTGGCAGCTGCGAACAGCATGCGCACCGCCGACGGGCGCATCTTGGTTATACGCGTGGCGACCTTGTCGGTCGCGGTTTCGAATCTGATGTGTGCGTCTTTCATGCCAGACAGGTGAGCACAGCTGTGTTAAGAAACCGCGTCGCTTCGTTAAATGCACGCAGGGCCACGAGGTCGTCTTTGAAGCCGAACTCGACGCGCGCTTCGCCCGCTTCTTCATCGATCCACTCGGTCGTGCCGATGAACGTGGCGTCACCGATGGCTTTTTCGCGCACCTGCATGCTGATGACGAGGTGTTCGAGCAGGTGCGGCACCGACGTCTTCTCGATCACGTCACCGAACGCGAAACCGACGTCGTTTACGCACGCGTGATGCGGAAGGTCGGGAAACTGCCCTTCCGCGAACGCCGCCAGCTTCGGAGTGGTTACGCGGAACCGCTCGTCGGGTATCGCGATTTCGACCACGATGCGCCCCGTGCGCACCGTGATCGCGCGCACCTGGATCGGTTGCTCTCCTGCCATGTCTCCCCTTCTTTCATCGCGTTCGCCGATGCCGGCGCAACGCACAGCCAGCGAATTACGTTGCGCGTAGTTCGCTTTGCGTCATAGGATTCCCATCGATTCGTTGGCGAAATTCTTGGGCTCTTCTTCGGGTTTCTTGTCCGTGTTCGCCTCTTCGCCGGTCGACTGTTCTTTCGACGCGTCTTCGGTCGTTCTTTCAGCAGCTTCGGAAGCTTCCTGATCGGCGCGGGCTGCCGCCTCTTCGGCTTCGCGCGCGGCTTGTTCGGCGGCTTTGGCCTGGCGCTCGGCTTCGGCCTTTGCGGCAACTGCCGCCGGATCGGGCGTGCGTGTGAACACGGTGTAGCCATCGCCTGTGGGCAGCGCCGGCGCATTTCCGCTGATCTTGTCGGCCAGGTTCGCCAGCGCGCGGCCGACATCGTCGAGCAGCGTGTAGTTTGCGGTGTAGCCGTCGTCTACGATCACGAGCGCGGTGCGGTCGTTCGCAAACCAGTAGCGCCCGTGGCCCCGCAGGTTTCCGAGCGAGTAAGTTATGGTCTTCGCGTCTGTGTCGAGCGTGTAGTCGTAAGCGGTTTCGGCATCGAAGGACAGCTTGTCGGCGCTGATCTCCACCGCAGATGTGGCGCCTGCCGGATACCACTTGCCCTGGAAATCGGCCGCATCGTCGTAGCGATACCAGCGATCCCACGCGAACAGCGCCACCAGCGCGCCGACGAGCACAACGAACACAACGAACACGGCTATGAGCACGCGCAGCCAGAGCCTGCGCTTGCGCGGTTTCTTCTCGTCGGACGAAGAGCGGCCCGCCGACGCCGAGCGCTTCACGGGCTCGTGTTTGGGCGCGGCCTCGCTCGCGGCGTCACCCGCCGCCGCATCCGTCGCAATTGTTGGAGATTCGTCCGTCGCCATGCTTCGTTTCTGGTTCGTTGTTCGGCTTTCGCAGCTCTATTCTACCGCATGCGTTTCCGCACTGTCGTGTGGCCGCTTCCCGCCGACCCCCGAAGTGCCCCACTTACTGCCAGACCCAAAGTGGGG
>JAFUBE010000023.1 GCA_017460365.1 Eggerthellaceae bacterium | reverse complement strand
CCGCTGAGAGCGCCACGAGCGAAGTCGACTTCGCCGTGGGAATCGGGGGTCGCGTCGCGCCAATCGAGGTGAAGTCCGCCGAGAACCTGCGCGCGCGCAGCCTCCGCGTCGCGTGCGAGAAGTTCGCCATTCCCAAAGGCGTGCGCACCTCGCTTTCGGGTTACCGCGACGACGGGTGGCTCGTGAACATCCCGCTGTGGTCGTTCTCGCAGTTGCGGGATGATGACTTGCAGTGAGCGGACGGTTGCCATCGAGCAAAAGCCGAGGAATCGAGCTGTAAAGAAACGCGGCAACCTGGGACGGTTCTGCGCCGCTTGCGTATCATACGGTAGGAAGACAAGGGGAAGCCACGTCGCAAGGAAAGACGCCATGGGGCCCAAGGCCCGATGGGGGCATGTTTAAACGGGTACATGAGAGGAAGAAGGTCCTGAAATGGCAAACGCATCCGAATGCATCGTTTCGAGAGTGGCCGTCGCAGCGGCGCTGGCGCTAACGCTCCTGGCCGTGCCCTTGACGGCGTGCGGCGGTCAGGCTGCGCAGAGCGGCGCGGCATCTTCCGCCGCTGGGCAGTCGCAGACCGCCTCCATCGACGTCTCCAGCTGGAAGACGCTCGGCGATGCCCTGGCGTACGACAACGGCGAGAGCAACACCGCCGGCTGGAATGAAGAGCGCTACATCACGGTGTTCAACACGACTGGCCCCGTCGTCCGCGTGGTCGCCAAGATGGACTCCGGAACCTACGAGAAGCTCAGCGCGCTCGATGCGAGCAAAGAGGACTTCAACGAGAAGTTCCTGGAGGCGGTGGGCGGCCTTCCGCTGGAGAGCGCCGAGGACCTGACGGATCAGAAGGTGACCCAGGACGAGCTTAACGCGTACGTGGGCAAGACCGGACGGGACCTCGTCGACGGCGGCTTCACGTTCGAGAGCTACTGGATGTACGGGGGCGACGAGACGGGTGCCGTGATGGCCAAGGGCCCCTGGCCTACAACGTGACCTTCGACGTTTCCATTCCGGAGGACAAGACCGAAGACGGCGGAGCCTCCATCATGGGGGCGGCCATAACGGAAATCGTCTACGCGGGCGCCGCGAGGGACGCGACGAACCCGTCGACGTTATGATGTCGAAGCGGGTCGAACATCGTTAGGGCATGAGGACGAAGGGGGGCGCTGCCAAATCTTCGGGCGAGTGGTACGCTACGGCAAAGACCTGCAACCGCAATCATGAAGGCGAGAACTATGGCGAATGAAGACGAGTACCCCGTCGTGGAGGAGATTGCCGCACACCCCGACGACGAAGCCGAAGCGCAGCTGGCGCTCAAGAACCTCGAGGAGCGACGGGCCCGCAACCGGCGCAAGCGCATCGTGAAGATCGTGGTCGCCTGCGCCGTCGTGGCCGCCATCATAGCCGCATGGGTCATCGTGAACGCCATGAACGAGACGAAGCAGCGGGAAGAGGCGGAAGCTGCGGCGATGGCCGCCCTCAGCGCGGTCGAGTCGCCTTCGTCGGGCATTCAGGCATCCGGCACGCTGAAACCGGGGTCGTCCGTATTGGTGACCCCCGAGGTTTCGGGCATCGTCAAGGAGGTCATGGTTTCGGAAGGCCAGCGCGTCGAAGCCGGCGACGTGCTGTTCACGTTGAAGAGCGACGAGGCCGAAAAGGCCCTGGCGGACGCCCAGACGGCCATGGACAGGGCGCAAAGCGGCGTGTCGAGGGCCCAGTCGAGCGCGGCGCAGGCCCAGCAGGATTACGACAACGCCGTCAGCTCCTACAATGCGGCGGTCGATGCCTACAACAACTCGCTCGACGCTGCCGCGGCCGCCGGCCAGGCTGCCTACGATTCAACCTACCAGAAAGCCATCGCGGCGATTCCGTCGACGGCCACCAAAGCCGAGCGCGAGCTTCTCGTCGAAGAGGCGAGGGCGGACGCCCAGGCGGCCTACGACACGGCTTACCAGAACGCGCTCGCACCCGATCCGGGCACGTTCGACCATTCGGGCTACACAGCGAGCGTCGACGCCGCCAACGACTCGATTACCACGGCGCAAGAGGCGCTCGACGACGCCCGGAAGAGCTACGAGCGGGCCCAGGAGCTCGTGGGCAAATGCCAGGTGAAGGCACCCCGTTCGGGCGCGGTGCTCTCGCTGAAGGCCGTCGTGGGCGCATCGGTCGGCGGGGCGTCGGGCGGCACCTCGTCCGGCGCCTCGTCCGGCGAGGCGTCGGTGCTCATAGGCGACCTGTCCACCCTCGAGGTTGACATCGAGGTGAACGAGATCGACGTGTCGGGCGTGAAGGTGGGCCAAGCGGCAGAGGTCACGTTCCCGGCGTTTCCCGACATACAGGAGCAAGCCGAGGTCGTCTCCGTTGCCGCCGCCGCCACCAACTCGACGGACGGTTCCAGCGCCTCGGGCACATCGGGCGGCGGAATCGTGACGTTCACGGTGAAGCTGGTCATCAAGCATCCCGACGAGCGCCTGAAGTCGGGCATGTCGGCCAGCGTGAAGATAGCGGAAAGCGGTGACGCCGCCTCGGCCGCTGCGTCGACCGCAGCCGGTCCGGCGGCCGGCGCAGGCGCCGGTTCGGGCT
>JAFUBE010000223.1 GCA_017460365.1 Eggerthellaceae bacterium | reverse complement strand
CATGGTGAACGAGCCGCCTGTTTCCTTGCCCAAAACCCGGACTATTCCGAAATGCCCCAGGCCAGCGCAGTTCTGAATGCTGTTGCGGGAGTCTTCGGTCATTTCAAGCGCGCCCCCTTCGACGGTGATATGGGGCCTGTAGGACGCCAGTCGACGGTCAAAATTGCCGTCGATTACGTACCCATCCAGCGTAAGCTTCGTGCCGTCGTGAATGTTAATGGGGCCGAAATCGCTGCCGTTCCTTTTGATCCTGGTATATTCGCCTTCAGGCGTACTCGCGTCGGAAAGCGCGTCAGAAAGCTTCATCGTGCCGCCGCCCGTGAATGTGATGTCCGTACCACTGAGCCAGTTGCTCTGATCGGGGCCGGCCGTCTTGTGCATCGTGAACCACATAACCTGGACGATTTCGCCGTCGGCGTCCACCGTGCCGCTCATGATCTTCATCTTTGCCGCAAGCGTATTGTAGATATCCGACCCTTTCTTTGCGCTGTTGCCCGTGAACGTCGGATTCGTGATGATAAGGCCGCCCGTGTCCCCGTTGTAGATGCCGCCGCCGTAGCCCTCGGTGCAGCTGTTCTCATCAAACGTGCAGCCATCGACGGCAATGGTGCGCTGCAGGTACAAAGCGGCACCGTCAGAAGCACTCGTGTTGCGCTCAAACGTTGTGCCGCTCACCTGCGCAGACGGCAGGTACGTGGCTTCCGTGCTCGGGCTCGCGAACGCAATCGCGCCGCCACAACGCCCCGATGCATTCTCGGTGAACGTACAGTCTTCGATTACGGTGCTGGGTGCTTCGCCATACACGTACAGGCCCGCGCCGTCGTTGCTCGATTCGTTCGCCTGGATCGTGCAATCGGTCAGCACAAGCGTGCCTTTGCTCGAAATGCCGCCGCCCGGATACCGTTCGTTCTTGTTGCGTGCGACGGTGGTGCCGCCCAACTCCGCAGAGGCGTTGCTCGTGAGTTCCAGACCGGCGCCCCAGCCTGAAGTGTTGTCGGAGATCGAGCCGCCCTTCATGACAAACGTGCCATCGGCGTTGTACACGCCGCCGCCGTACCAGCTGCCCGTGTTGCCGTTGACCGCACAGCCCTCAAGCGTTGCCGCCGAACCGGGGTTCACACGGATGCCGCCGCCATAGTTGGCGGTATTGCCCGTAATCGTGCAGTTGGTGAACGAGCCCTGCGCGCTGTCGCGCAGGTACACCGCCCCACCTTCGAAAGCGGTGTTACCCTCAAGCTTACAATCGGTCAATTCCCAAATGGTGTTCCCGGAGCCGAAGACTGCGCCGCCCCATCGGGCTGTGTTGCCTTTGACCGTGACGTTTTCAAGCGTCACCTTCATTTCCGAAAGGGCCGTGATGCCCGCACCTGCCATGCTGCTCGACTCGTTGGGATTATTGCCTCCGGTCAGCGTGCCATTTTTGATTGTCACATGCGCCGACGAGCTGCTGCCCAGCACAACGACCGGATAGTTGCTGTACAGCGCTGTTATGGTGTGGCCGTTCAGGTCGATGGTAAAGGAAGGTTTGTTGAATGCCCAGAGCGTTTCGTTCGCATCGTCCAAAACGACGACGGTGTCGCCTTCCTGCACGTTGTTGACGGCATCGATAACCTTCGCATAGCCCGTATCGCCAATGCGAGCTTTGTGGATGGAGGGATCCACTTCGGCGTACGCTTGCCCTGCAGGGCATATCACCGCCGCACACACGCCAAACGTGCATAGGCATACAGCAAGCAAGACGACAGCAACGGCGCCGCCAAAACGACAAGAACTATTCAACATGATGCAAGCCTCCTCAATTGGCATGGTTATTGCATCATGTCGTTTGCAAAAAAAGTGAAACTTGCAGCAAATTGAAGCCTCTTAGCTGCAAAAAGCATCTTACGAATCGGATCGCTGCGAAAGCAGTCATCCTGTTCACGGAACCGGTATGACGGCAGAGAAACGGAACACCCCTTCGTCGTATTCCATAGCATGTTTTGCGCCAGCCTTGTCAAGGCATTCGCATACGTTCACCAGGCCGAACCCATGAGAAAGGGGCGCACCAGGCTCACGCACCACCTGGTTGTCGGCGATTGCCACAGGCGCGGAAGTCGAATTCTCGACGTACAGCACGGCTGAGTGGTCTCCTTGCTTCATTTTGAGCTGCACGTATTTCGAGCTTGGATCCTCGACCTTCTCGGCTGCCGCTAACGCATTGTCGAGCAAGTTCGACAGCACGACAATCAGGTCGTCATTGCCTAGGGGAAATGTCGAAAGGTCGTCAAGTTGAAACGTCATGCTCACACCTTTTGCCCTGGCGAGTGCGAAGCGCGAAGCGACAACAACGTCGACCGTCGGACGACCTGTATTCACATTTGCCTCAGGAGCAGGCATGTCGATATCGAGCACCTCGTCCAGATATGACGCGAATTCTGCCTGATTCGCATTCCGCTGCGCCAAGCCGCGCAGCACGAACATGCGACTGTTGAAATCGTGTATCTGCTTGCGCTGATCGCGGTACGATTCGCCCAGCACGTAGAGGTGCTCTTTCTCGATCTTCAGCTCGCGGGCCAAACTGTCCGCCCTTAGGTAGTCCGCTTGCTTTTGCTGTGCATACGATACGTAGAGAGGTGAAGCGATGGATATGGATATCGCCACCATCATCATGACCGACGCCTCCCCGACGAACTGCGGCTGCTTCGTTACGATGTCGAACAGAACAGGAAGCATCAGAAGCGAAAGCAATGGCAGAACCATTGCAAGAAGCAGGTCGCGCACGGGCAGCGTGACCATCGTGCTAAACCGCTTGAAGAGCATGCATGCAAGCATCATGAAGCCCAGGTCAGCCGTGCGTATTATATATATAAGCACGTAGAGCCCCAGTGGATCGAACTGTGTTATCTCCGATATGCCGAACAACACGCTGGCAGCGCCCAGGCTGATCGTGTCGGTGGTCCAAAGCAACACCACATAGAGCAGTACGAAATAAAACGCAATGGGCGCACGCATCCGATACATAAGAACCAGCCATGCCGACCACAGGACGAACAGAATCACCGTGCGCGTGAACAACTCGTATAGGAAAACCGACTGAATGGATATCGTCATCACGAACAAAATCGCGTACAGCAGCACCTTGAACTTCCTTGTCGAATGCACATGAAACAGGTAAGCCATCGGGACCAGAAGAACCAGAAGTTCCAAGACATTGACGCCCAGGTTCAATACAGCATACAGGACTTGTTCGTTCACAACTGTCGCCCTCTCCATAAAGCATAGTGTGCTGCGACCTGCATGAATCTGCTCCGCGACGCGCGTAAAGTTTCGCCATCATCAAGAATGACCGAGTAATTGCGCATATCGCGTATGTGCTCCATATTGACAAGGAATGAATTCTGAATGCGCAAAAAACCATGCTCGGCCAGCGCTTTCTCATGCGATGCAAGCGTTCCCAAGCATTCGACTGGCTGCGGCTTGCCGACCATATGGGTTCGGACGTGTCTTTTCCGCATGCCTTCAATATAGATCACATCGCGCAATCTGACCTGAATGCGCGCATGTGACGCATCAACCAGCTCATACAGCTCGTTGGTTGCGTATACCTCTTGGTAGCAATCATCCAGACATACCTCGAGAGCCCTGCGCATGCCATCGCCCTTCAGCAGATAACGGAATGCGCGAACCTGATAACCCTTCGGTG
>JAFUBE010000222.1 GCA_017460365.1 Eggerthellaceae bacterium | reverse complement strand
TTCTTCGCCGTGAACCACTCGATTCCCGGCTCACTCGGCATATTCTTCACCACACCCGCCGGAAACGTTCTGCACACGGGCGACTTCAAGCTCGACCAAAGCCCCATCGACGGCGTGCACACCGACTTCGGGGCGCTCGCACGGTTCAGCGAGGTCGGCGTCGACCTCATGCTCTCCGATTCCACCAACGCGGCGAATCCGAACTTCACGCGCTCCGAAAGCGAAGTGGGCCGCGAGCTGCACAAGATCATCAAGCAGGCGACCGGACGCGTGATCATCGCCTCGTTCGCGAGTCATATCCACCGCATGCAGCAAATCTGCGACGCCGCTGTCGCCTGCGATCGCAAGGTCGTCGTCACCGGACGCTCGATGATTCAGAACACCGATATCGCACGCAAGCTGGGGTACCTCAACATCGACGACAAAGACCTCGTTGACGCATACGAGCTTTCGGGCATTCCACCCGAGAAGGTGGTCGTGATGTGCACGGGCTCTCAAGGCGAACCGCTCTCTGCCCTGTCGCGCATCGCGGGCGGCCTGCATAAGACAATCGAGATCGACGAGGGCGATACCGTGATCATTTCAGCGACGCCAGTTCCGGGAAACGAGAAAGCCGTCACGCGCGTGATCAACCTGCTCTCGAAGATCGGGGCGGACGTGTACGACAAGTCGCGCGCGATGGTCCATGTTTCGGGTCACGCAGGCGCCGAAGAGCTGAAACTCGTGCTTTCGATCGCCCAGCCGAGCTATTTCATGCCGGTGCATGGAGAGGCAACCCACCTGCGGGCTCATGCCAAACTTGCGAAAAACACGGGCGTTCCTGAGGACAACATCTTCATCTGCGAAAACGGCGAGAGCCTGGTGCTCGATTCGAAGGGCGTGCGCCATGGCGAGACGGTGCAATCTGGCGTCGTGTACGTCGACGGGCTTTCGGTCGGTGACACGTCGCAAGACGTCCTCGACGAACGAGTGACACTCGGAGCTCAGGGGTTCGCTGCGCTTTCTGCTGCAGTCGACATGAAGAATCGCAAGCTTGCAGCACCTATTTCAGTTGAAATGCACGGAATCACCGGTGGTGACGACCCCTATGTTGCCGAAGAAGCCCGTGATGCCGTGACCTCTGCACTCAATCGCCATATCGGCAAGGGCGCATCTTCGGCCGACTTGAAGAAAATCGGACGCGACACGCTGCTAAACCTACTCTGGGAGCGTACGAAACAGCGCCCCATGGCAATCGCGACGATCCTGGAAGTGTAGAGGCGACGCAGGGACACCTCCCGCCGCGCCCGGGCCGGGACACCCCGCTTCCCGCCGCGCCCGGCTCGGGCGCGGCGGGAAACCATTTGCCGTTTGGGCTATAATTGATTGCCAAACGAACCAGAAACGCAGCAAGGAGAGCCGCAACGTGGCGAATTCTTCAACGACGGGCAGCAAGAAGCGTGCCGTCCCGCCTTCGGAAAAAGGAACGCGCAAGAAGCTTGGCGCAAAGGAAGCGCAGGAAAGCCAGGCGTTGCTCGACGACGGCACGCGTCGCAACATCGTGGGAGTCGTGTGCGCGATCGTCGCGTTCGTCCTCATTCTCATCGTCGCATGGCCGACGAACGCGGTCGTAACGTCGTTTTTATCTCGAGTCTTGAGGTGCGGCTTCGGCATAGGCGCGTACATCCTACCCGTCATGCTCATCGCGGTGGCGGCGACTTTTTTCGCGCGCTTCGAGAAAGAGCGCGTTCCCACGCGCGTGGTCATAGGACTAGCGCTCATGTTCTTCGGGCTTTTGGTGCTTGTGGCCTTGTTCACTCCTGGGGCATTGGGCAGCAGCGGCCCCACGGGCGAAT
>JAFUBE010000221.1 GCA_017460365.1 Eggerthellaceae bacterium | reverse complement strand
GCTCGCCGCGAACGCTTTGGGGAAATGCGCGCCTCAGTGGTTCTTCGAGCCGCGCGATGAGCGTGCCCGCCCACCGTACCGGATGCGGCAACCCGCGCGGGTCGCCCAGCGCGAGGTCGAGCGCGAACCCTGCCGCTACGGGCACGGCCCGTTTCAAGAAGCGTTTCATCGCCTGCCGCCTCCTTCCACGCGCGTCGCCAAGCGTTCCGCATCGTATCGCGCGCATGCATCCACGAAGCGCCGGGCGGCAACGGGAGCGCCCGGCAGGTACAGGTGCGGATACCCGGCGTAAAGCGCAGGCGTCGAGTAGCCGCACGTCCACGACCGCGCCGACTGGGGCTTTTCGGCCGCGAAGGCGTCACCCGCGCTCTCGCTGTCCCAATAATGGAACTCGTGGGCGCGCAGGACGTCGCCTGCATCCGCGAGCAGCCCGCCTGCGTTGGCCGTAAGGTCGATATAGCCGAAACGCCCGAGCTTGGGCGTCTTGAAAGACGTTCCCGTTATGATGCCAACCTGCCCGTACGCCTCTCCATCGGCGTCTTCGAGCTTCTCGTGCAGGTACATGAACCCCCCGCACTCCGCGATGGTCGGCATGCCGCCTCGCACCGCGTACGCCACCGATTGCAGCATCGCCGCGTTCTCGCCGAGCTCGCGGGCGTGCAGCTCGGGATAGCCGCCGCCGAGGTACAGGCCCGAAACGCCTTCGGGTAGGCATTCGTCGGAAAGCGGCGAGAACTCCACGAGCTCGGCGCCGAGGTATTCGAGCAGGCGCAGGGCATCGGCGTAATAGAAGCAGAACGCATCGTCGCGCGCCACGGCGATGCGGGGCGCGCGCGGCAGGCCCCGCACCGGCGGCACCGCGTCTGCAAGCGCGTCGACGCGTCCCGTAGCCGGCAAAGCGTCCTGCCAGTCGCCCCTCCCGAGGTCGGAAGCCGTATTCGCGAGCTCGATGAGCCCGTCGACGTCGACGGTGCGCTCGACCGCCTGCGCAAGCCTCTCGAGCTTCTCGCGTAATCCCTCGACCTCGGCCGCGGTGACGAGCCCGAGATGGCGGCTCTCCAAGCTGCAATCGTCGAGCACGGGAAGGTGGCCGTACACGCGCACGCCCGTCTCCTGCTCGATGAGCTCCTTCAGGCGCGGGTAGATCATCGCCGACGTGCGATTCAGCACGACGCCGGCGATGTGGCTGTCCTCGCGGAACCGCGCGAAGCCGGCCACTTCCGCCGCGATGGAACGGGCGCGGCCGCGCCCGTCTACCACGAGCACGGCGGGGGTGTCCGTCGTGCGGGCGACATCCCACGCGCTCGCCTCGTCGCTCACGGCGATGCCGTCGTAATAGCCCATGACGCCCTCGATGACGACCACCTCGCTGCGCGAGGCGCTGTCCGCCACCAGGCGGCGCACCTGCTCGCGACTCGAGAAGAACAGGTCGAGGTTGCGCGAATACGCGCCGATGACCTGCTCGTGGAACATCGGGTCGATGTAGTCGGGGCCGCATTTGCACGCCGCCAGCCGAAGCCCGCGCCTCACGAGCGCCTGCATGAGCCCGCAAGTGAACGTCGTCTTCCCGCCGCCGCTGGCAGGGGCGCCTATAAGGAGACGCGCCATGGTCGAGTTCATCGGGTGCCCTCCCCTTCGAATTCGGCGCTGACGATATAGACGGGGTTCTCGGCGCGCATCAGGTGGTAGCCGCCCACTTCATCGGCGCGCGCGACCGACACCGACACGATGTCGGCGCCGTTCACCCCGCGCGAGCGCAGGCACGCCAGAAGCTCGGACATCGTCTCGAGCGTAACCGCCGTCGCGCAGATCCTCACGTGCGGGTTCGCGTGAAGCGCCGCCTCAACGATGGCGTCGAGGTTGCCCGACGAACCCCCGATGAACACGCGGTCGGGCGCGGGCAGGTCCGCGAGCGCTGAAGGGGCCTCGCCTTCCACGACTCGTATGTTTCCCGCACCCCACCGGGCACGGTTCTCGCGCAGAAGCTCGATGGCCGGCGCATTTCGCTCGATCGCGCACACGATGCCGCGCGGAGCCGCGAGCGCCGCCTCGACCGAGACCGACCCCGTTCCCGCGCCGACGTCCCATATCGTATGGTCGGGCGCGATGCGCAGCTTCGACACGATGAGCGAGCGCACCTCTTCCTTCGTCATGGGCGCCCGCCCCCGCACGAAATCGCCGTCGGAAAGCGCCGGGGCGCCGAAGGGCCGGCTCACCGGGTGCTCGTTTTCCACGAGCATGACCGATAGGTTCTCGAACGCCTCGCGGGCCAGATCGGCCGCCGTTCCGCGCACGATGCGCTCATCCGGGTACGACAGGCGCTCGCCCGCCGACACGCGCACGTCGCCCAAGCCCCGTTCAACGAGATCGCGGCAGATGTCGTCGACCTTCGTCTTGCCGCCCGTGATGCAGAACGTCTTCGCGCTCGCCTGAATCGCGCCGACCGCGTCGTGGGCGCGCCCGTGCGCCGACACGAGCGTCGCGTCCTGCCAGGGGGTGCGCAGCTTCGCGCAGAAATACACGAGCGACGAGATGCCGGGGATGACCTCGAGATCGTAATTGGCAAGTCGGTCGTAGAGCGCCGTCGCCCCGCTGT
>JAFUBE010000022.1 GCA_017460365.1 Eggerthellaceae bacterium | reverse complement strand
TTGCCGGCGTTGGGCAGCACCGCTTTCAGCTTGTCCTCGCTTACAATCATAGTCGAACAGTTGGGGTTGTCGCGGTGCAGGTGGATTGCGTCGAATTCGCAGCGCGTGGTGCAAAGTCCACAGCCGATGCACTTGTTCGGGTCGACTACGCTCGCGCCGCAAGACAGGCAGCGCGCCGTTTCGGTGCGGATCTGCTCTTCGGTGAACGTGCGGCGCGGGTCGTCCCAGTTGTGCAGTTTGTCGGCGATCTGTGCGCATTCGGGCACGCAGCGCCCCGCATGGTCGTAATCGTACGGGTTCCGCGCGATGCGCTCCTTGTCGAGTTCCACGTAGTGGCGCTTGTTGCGCCCGAGCGTGAGCGAACTGCCGGTCTGCACGAAGCGATGCAGCGAGATGGCGGCCTCGTGGCCTGCGGCGATGGCGTCGATCACGAATTTCGGGCCGGTGTACACGTCGCCGCCCACGAAGATGTCGGGCTCGGCGGTCTGGTAGGTGACCGGATCGGCCACAGCGCCGTTGCCGCGCCCGAGCTCGACCGCAGAGCCGTCGAGCAAGTTGCCCCACTCGATCGATTGGCCGATTGCCAGGATCACGTTGTCGGCATACTGCGCCATCGTGTTCGACTCGTCGTAAACCGGCGAGAAGCGACCCTCGTCGTCGAACACGCGGTCGCAGTGCTTGAAGTGCACGCCGCTCACACGGCCGTCCTTCGGGTGAGCCTCCATGCGCGCAGGCCCCCAGCCGTGCACGATGCGCACACCGTCCTCTTCCGCTTCGGCGATCTCCTCGGGCAACGCTGGCATTTCGTCGGCTTGCTCCAGGCATACCATCGTGACCTCTTCGGAGCCGCAGCGCATGGCCACGCGCGCCGCGTCGATGGCAACGTTGCCGCCGCCGATGACGACCGTGTTGCCGCTCATCTCGTGCTTCGGGTCGGCGAGCGCCTCGCGCAAGAATTCGACCGCGGTGGTCACGCCGGGGAGGTCTTCGCCCTCGACGCCGGCGCGGCGCCCGCCCTGGCAGCCGATGGCCAGGTAGAACGCTTTGAAGCCCTGCGCGCGCAGCTCGTCGAGCGTCACGTCGCGCCCAACCTCCACGCCGCAGCGGATTTCCACGCCGAGCTCGCGCAGCACGTCGATTTCGGCATCGACCACGTCTTTGGCCAGCTTGTAGGCCGGGATGCCGTAGGTCATCATGCCGCCCGGCTTCTGGTCGCGCTCGAACACGACCGGTTTGTACCCGAGCGTGGCCAGGTAGTATGCGCATGACAAGCCGGCGGGCCCCGCGCCCACGATGGCGATCTTCTCGGGGAAGGCGCCGCGGGTGGTCGGCGGTATCACTTCGGGCACGAAGCGGTGCTCGGCCACCAGGTCTTGCTCGGCGATGAACTTCTTCACCTCGTCGATAGCCACGGCCTCGTCGACCGCGCCGCGCGTGCACGCGGCCTCGCAGCGGCGGTTGCAGATGCGCCCGCACACGGCGGGGAAGGGGTTTTCCTTCTTGATCAGCGCGAGCGCATCGCGGTAACGTCCTTCGGATGCCATGCGCAGGTAGCCTTGCACCGAGATGTGCGCCGGGCAAGCGGTCTTGCAGGGCGCGGTGCCCGTGTCGTGGCATTCGATGCGGTTGTTGTTCTTGTAGTCGAAGTCCCAGTCGTCCTTGCTCCACGACAGCGTGGGAAGCGGTTGGCGCGGGTACTCCATGCGCCCGTCGAGCGTACCGAGTTTCTGGCCGAGTTGCACGGCGCCGGCCGGGCACACTTCCACGCAGCCCGCGCACGCCACGCATTTTTCGCGCTCCACGTGCGCCACGTAGGCCGACCGGCTCATGTTCGGCGTGTTGAACAGCTGCGAGGTGCGCAGCGCGTAGCAGATGTTCACGTCGCAGTTGCAGATGCCGAAGATCTTCGCCTCGCCGTCGATGTTGGTGATCTGGTGCACGTAGCCGTTCTTCTCGGCGAGCACGAGCAGGTCGAGAACCTCGTCGAGCGTGGCGAAATGGCCTTTGCCGGTTTCCACGCAGTAGTCGGCCATGTCGCCGACGCCGACGCACCAGTTTTGCGGGTCGCTGCCGGCGTTGTCGCCGCGGATGCGCTCGCTGAGGCGGCACGAGCAGGCGCCCACGCTGAAGCGGTCGTACTTCTTCAGCCAGTGCGAGAGTCGCTCCACGTCGACCGCTTCGTTCTCGCATTCGATGGCGCGCTCGACCGGAATCACGTGCATGCCGATGCCCGCGCCGCCCGGTGGCACCATCATCGTCACCTTCTCGAGCGGCAGGAAGGTCATGCGCTCGAAGAACGTGCCGAGCTCGGGGTGATCTTCGATCTGCTGCTGGTTCATCACCGTGAACTCGGCCGAGCCGGGTACGAACCTGGGCAGCACGTAGCGCGTCTCGTGATTCGGGTTCTTGCCGTCGAGGTTTTCCCAGTTGTACTCGAGGATGCCCTTTATCGAAAGCTCGTCGAGCATTTCCTGCAGCGCGTCGGGCGCAATGCCGCTTGCTTCGAGCAGCTCGGCGAACGTCATTGGCTTGCGCACTTTCATGTGAGCGGTGAGCTCGGCTTCCTCGTCGGTCATCACACTTGCCAGGCCCCAGTAGTCGGGGTCGTTTTGCGAAACCTTCACGCCGATGCGGTCGGTGATCTTCTGACCTTCCTTCAGAACGCCCGCCTTCAAAGGCTCGGCGCTCGCCGGCCCCGGGCTGTTCGGCTCGGCTGGCTTGTACGGCACGAACGTGTTGTTTTCGGAATACACTTCCTCGGCGATGATGCGGTGCGCATCCCCGTTGGGCGCTGTCGCGGGAATCTCGTTGCGATGCGCGATGTCGGCCTCGCTCAGGCCTCGCGTCATCGCGGCCTTGCGCGCCTCGACGGTCGACCCGCCGTACGGCTCGCTCACGCGCGTCATCGTGCCGTTGTCAGCTTTTCTCGTCATAATTTCCTCCCCTCGAAACAT
>JAFUBE010000220.1 GCA_017460365.1 Eggerthellaceae bacterium | reverse complement strand
GTTCCAATCTCAATCTCATCGAACGAACCCGCGATGAAAGTGTCGAAGGTTTTGCCCAATACACCCTCGTTAAGGATTTTACCCTCGGTAGGGCTTTTGAAGCTATCGTAGAACTTCTTCTGCACATAGGTGCTCATATCGCTACAGCATTCCCATATGAACGTGAACTTGGAACTGTCCTCGTTGCTTCCGCCAGCGTTCTCGTTCTTCGGCTCTATATCGACAAACGCTGAAAGCAGGTCAGCCTTCACGACCTCGTGCTGCTCTAACTGCTCGCCGCGCGAGTTCATAACCTCGAAGTAGTGGTTCAGATCTATATCCATCGGTACTTCGTAGAATACGATGATCACGTTTTTCTTGAAATACTCGGCGAATTTGGCTAATACGTCTGACTCCATATCGTCGAGCACCTCGCACACGAACTTATATCCTTCGACGATACCCCGATCGTCTTCACCTTTCACTTCTGTTAGGACTCCGCCTTCACCCAGTTTCTCGATTTTCTCAAGCGTCCTCGATGATTTGCTGCGCGCCCGATATGTCAGCTTGTTAGTTGTCCGGAATTGGATACGATGTACAGCTTCGGCCGAAATCCTACTCTTTTCCAGCGCTTTCAGAAGTAGGTAAATCGTTGTAACACGCTGCTGGCCATCGATGATCTCGTAAACATTATCGCCCTTCGAGTACACGACGAGCGTGCCGATATGATAACGGCCTTTCGTTTCGGATGCATCGAGCACGTCCTGCACTAACGTGCCGATTTCGTTGCGTCCCCAGGCGTAGTTGCGCTGGTAGATGGGAATCTCAAACGTTCTTGGCTCAGCGCTGTTGAAGAGTTCGTCGATGGTGAGGCTCTGCAGCGGAAGATTCTCGTTATCCATTTTCTGCCTATTCTTTCAACTCCAAGTACCTCAGCTTTACGAAATGGTGCAGATAGTGCTTATATACGCCCTCGTCCTGGAACTCTTCCATGTTTTCGGCTGCGTCGCTTTCGCCGTTTTCTAAGAAAGCCTCCAGTTCGGCAAGATTTTCCTTATTTGGGCGATTCCTTGTGTCCTTGACAACATCGTAGGGCACCTTCTGCATCTTCGTGGACAACGTAGCGAGCAGTATACGCGGGTCGTCCGCTTCGGTGATCGCCTTGTACATGTTGAACGAGTTCCTGATGCCGGAGGAGCCCATGATGTAATTCTGCGCCGACGCCCATCCGAGATTCCGATATTGCGCGCGCAACGAGTAAGCCCACGCGAATGCCTGGTTGACGAACCGGTCGAACAGCTCGAGATCGGGTGCTTCGGGGCGGTCGGGACAGAATCGGTCGACGTAAAGCAGCACGGCGATGTCAAATAGACGACGCGTAATCCGATCGCCCTTACGCAAGTTGAAGTTTTTCTCGAGCGTCTTCACGATGTCGTTATCGTTTATGAAATACCCCTCGTACTTCCTGTTGTCCTGGATGTCCTTAAGTATGGCAAAGTAATAAGACGCAAACTCGAAGAACGGTTTGCCAGCGATGATGGGAGTATGAAGCTGGAAAGGCCGGAGGCTGCGCATCCCGGTCACAAACGGAACCAGCGAGCCGTTCAGGTCATTTGCATATGCATACGCACCTTTGTAGAACTGGGCGTAGGGATAGCTGTTTCGAGCACTCACACCCTTGAACATCGCAATGGTGTGCTCTGTGAAGCTGCCGGCTTTGACGCCTCGCATCCAACGCTTGGCGCAGTAGAGGTAGTCTGCAAAGAAGTGCGCGAGCTCGGTTTGGTCAAGGTCTTCCCAACTCTTCACAATCTCCTCGGTTTCGGTAGCGCTCAGGTCGCCCATCTCGCGCAGATGGTAGGCTTTCAGCAAATCGTGGGGGTACAGCTTCTTACCGCGCGCGTTCTGCGAATCGAAGAACTGGAAAGCCTCTGGAAGGTCGTCCGTGATCACCACTACGAACTCGCAGCTTTCCTCCACATACTTAAGCAGGTCGTTGCGCAAGCCCTCGCTCAAACCGTCTATGCGTCGCTTGAGAGCTGAATAGTTCCGTTTCACGTTGCGCCTGGTATCAGGACTGTCGGGTATCTCGTGGTCTGCGAAATCAACGCTTTCCCCGCATGCTTTCAAAAGAAGCGCAAATGTGATTGTTCGTTGCTGGCCGTCGACTATCTCGTGTTTGCTGCCCTTATCATAAAGGATTAGCGTGCCCACGCGATATTGGCATACATTCGCTTCCATTGCCCCGACGATGTCATCGAAGAGTCGCAGAGCGTTTTCATCCGTCCATTTGTATGGACGCTGGTATTCGGGGATGCTCAGGCTGTTAACCGTAAGCGAATCGCCGACGCTCGATTGAGTAACCTTGTTCTCGATCATTAAATCGCCGACGCTCGCGATTCCAAGCGTGATGGAGCGTGCGTTCTCTTCATCGCTCATCTAAGGACTCCTGCCGTCTAGCTGGAACTTCGCATCATTTTACTTAACCCACCGACTACAGGCGGTTCTGGTATGCATGACCCCCTGACCAGCCAGCATCGTATTGGTTGTCCACAAACATGATCTTGAGGTCGGCATCGTACTGATTGTCCACCCAAAAGATCTTGCTGCTCGCATCGTACTGGTTATCAACGTAGAACCAGCAGGCATCCGTATCGGCGTCCCATTGGCTGCCGACCACATACACGCTCAGGTCTGCATCGTAGCGGTTATTCACTCGCATGACCTTAACATCCGCATCCCACTGATTATCTACGACGAAAACTTTTGCCATTCCTGATCACTCCCTTGTTGGATTACGCTCACGTGAGAAACCCCATATGCGCTTAGTCGCAAGATCTTCCTGTACACAATTGCGACCCGCTTAAGGGACTATACCAGAGAGCGGAGCTGCCAGCCCAAAATCGAATCTCGAATCACCTTCCTCGTAATCCCTTCCCAGCTTCGGACTGGCCCCTCGCTCGCTAGCCTTAGCCCATCGTCGGTCCAAACGGGGGAAAGCTAGATGGCCAACCTATGGCGCAGCCGCTCTTCTCATGCACGCATTTGATTGCGGCAACTGCAGAATAGCTTCACCTCACTCTATCAGCATGCCATTCTCAACTCTGGCCCATCAAACGACCTAACTCCAAATGTCTCACCGATTACCATGTCTTCATGGACGTTCACGTTGGGCAAGCATTCATGGCAGAACTCAAACCGTATGACGGCTCGCCATGCCGTTGTAAGAGCATGGCCGCGTTGACGGTTATGGCTGGTGCGTTTGTTTACGCTGCGGCATTGGCGCTCACCATCATGGCGTTCTCGCTCCCCGCCAGAACGATTGCCGGGACATGGATCTGCGACGATTATCACGGCGGCACATGCACCATCAAAATCTTACCCGGCGGGACGTGCGCGATGCGCTATGAGTCCGAGCGCGGCGTTAGACGCGGCGTCTACGACCTATCGGGTCTCGGCACGTGCTCCGTTTACGATGACAACATCGAGTTCGTATGGGAGAGGATAACCCTGGATAGAAATGGCCATAAGCATAAAGCGCCGAAGGTGTCGAGGTCGGTCGCTAAACTGAACGGCGGAAGCGCGAGCTTCACTTGGGTAGGCCTCACGTTCGAAAGGCTGGAAGCGAGGCCGACTCGTCGAGCGGAACCGTAACGCAACACCGATCAATTAGAGGATTGCGGGCGTCGCACAACAAGAAGAAGGGCCGTCCTCGCCAAGGCCCCAGTTGCACAACCGCCCACCTTGGTACCACTGCTCCGGAAACGGATCAGGCACCGTCGGGAAACTCCGAGAACGACAGGCACT
>JAFUBE010000219.1 GCA_017460365.1 Eggerthellaceae bacterium | reverse complement strand
CTAGCACCAGTTCTACCATCGGATATGTCCCCTCGCCGGTCGTCCGCGCTGAACTCGAAGGTTCGGGTTGAGGTCCGGCAGCCCGGCTGCTTGCGCGCCAGGGCATTGTGCGTAGAGTGTCTGATAGAGCATGAGCAGCGCAGGCGCGTCGGGCCTTGCGTACTCAGTCCATCGGTCGTTGAAGCGCACGACGACGCGGCTCTTTCCGGCCACGACAGCGACGTACGCCTGATAGATCGCGGAGACCTGCGCCACGCAGTCGGGTAGGTCCGCGTTGAAGCTCTGCGCCTGCCCCGGAGGGCAGGCACCCGGTGTGTTAGCCATGTCTGCCCTCCGAGGGAGCTATTTGAACAGCTTGCCGATGTCGGCAGCGTTGAGCTGCTTCGGCTGTTGTTCTTTGGGGGTGTTGAGCCGCTTGATCCAATGATCCATGTCGATGTTCACCGAACACCGAACCGCGTAGTTGTAGACCATGAGATCGAGCATCTCGTTTCGACGATGCCGAGGCTTCGTCCACGTTCGAACGGGGAAACCATCTTTGTAGTCCGTCTCCGCGCGCTCAGCGGTCATCTGGTCGATCTTGTCGTCCGAGATGCCCTCATGGATATGCACGTAGCCAGGCCCCACCTTCGCGTTTGCGTATCGCGTGTAGATGGTCGCCTTCGCGTCGTAGGTGCCGACGAGAAACAGCTTCGTCTTGTCCTTGAAGCGCTGCTCCGACTTAATCCAGACTGGCTTCTTGTCGCCGGGCACGCCCTTGTGCGCGTACCAGCGTCGTCCGACCAACAGCCATTTGTTGCTGAAGTCGTAGACCTTCTGCGTGTGCGCGCCCGAGCCCGAGTCGATAGTGGCGGAGAAGATGCCGAGCGTCTCCCCTGCCGCGCCTTCGTGCTTGAAGCCGCTTTCGAGGAACTTCGCGAGTTCGTCCCACGCTTCGTCCGTGTTCGGGCCGAGCTGGATGACGTGATGCTTCAGAAGCCAGCACTCATCGCCCTTGCCCCAGGCCACGACCAGCACTTCGAGGCGGTCGTCCTGCACGTCGACGGCCGCTGTGAGCAGCGCCGCGCGCTTCGGCACGATCTCAGGATCATACTTCTCACGCCTCGACTTCAAGTTCTCAGGGTCCGCGAAGCTCGAAATGTCGCCGCGATACGGAAGACCGAGACGCGTGTTGTAGAAGGTCTGTTCTTTCTCGGGGTTGCCCTCCGAGTCTGACCAGGCCTTCGCGATCTCTCGCATCGAGACCCACGGCGAATACAGCTCGTTGATCCAGAAACCGATCTTCTCGCGCGCAGGCGTCACGCCAGCGTCTACCTTGAAGCATTTGAACGGGGTCGCCAGTCGGATCGGCGTGCCATCCTTCTGCGTGCCGATCACGGTGCCGACTTGATGCCATTCGCCCTCGCGAACGAGACGGCGCTTTGTCATCTCGGTCCACAGCGCACCGCAGTCGTCGCAGTGATAGAGCGCGTCTTCCTCCTGCCCCTTCTTGTAGACGATGTTGTCCCACTTCAGCACTTGCTTGGCGGAGCAATCGGGGCAGGTAACGAGGAAGTAGTGTTGCCGCGTCTCTTTGAAGAGCTGGACGATGACGCTGGTGTCTTCGTGAACCGGCGTCGACACCCACAGGCCTTTGCGGTTGTGGTATGTCGTGCGTCGCTTCTTGGCGAGTTCGACCGGCGAACCTTCCTTCGACGAGCTGAGGGGCCATCGGTCGATCTCGTCGCCCGTAACGACACGGATGGGCCGCATCGCGAGCTTGTTCGGCGTGTTCGCGCCGACGAAATTGATCTGGCCGCCCTTATATTCGGTGCTGCCAGTCATCGCCGCTCTCCACTTCGGCGAATCTCTCACCGTGGTATCGAACGACTCTTCTTGGTACTTGTCGGCCAGGTCTTGCGTAGGCCACGCCGAGAGCTGCGCGCACGGCTCCGCCTCGCAGTAGTAGCCTTGCGCCGCGACAAGGATGGTCGTCTTGCCGACCTGGGACGACGTGATGAAGACGATGTCCTCATTGTCGGGATCGGTGATCGCGTCCATCATGCCGCGTTGGAAGACCGCGTCGCCGATGCGATATGGGCCGGGGCTCGCGGATCGTTCAGGCGGCAGCACTAGGTTCGCTTCCGCCCACTCAGACAGCTTCAGCCGAGGCTTCGGCTTCAATCCTTCGGCCAGCCCTGCGAATAATGGGTCAGCCAGCATCATCTTCTCCGTAGTCGCGCATTGACGTGTAGAGCGTGTGCTGCGCCTGATCGACGCGCGTTTGCACCTTCAGCCGGACCTCGGCTTTCTTGTCGGGGTCCGCAAAGATCGAAGCGATCTCGGCAGGCAAGTTCTGAAGGATCGCCGCGATCCGCGCTCCGGCCTCAATGAACGACGATTGCACCTTCGCTCTTTCGACCAGCTCGCCCCGTTCTCTCTTGGCCCGCGTCTCGATACGCTCGATCTCGGCCTTGATCTTCTGCTCGCGCAGCTCCGTGATGCGGCTTGCCGCCACGAAGTGACTGTTTGGCGACGGCGCGATCTGCTCATTGGGCTCGATACCGAGTGCCTCGCGATCCTCGGGGGAGAGAACCACGTCGGCATTCATCGGCGTCACCTTCGGCGGCGCGATCTTGCCGGTGCCGTTGCCGTATGTTTGTGCGACGACGCGTACGCCGTGCTCGCTCATCTGGAAACCGCGCAACTGCTTGGCCTCTTGCACGTCGTAGAGGTTCGCGCTGTCGGGGTTTAGCTTCCCTTTGCGCTTGAGCTGCGAGATTCGTTGTTCACTCACACCAAACAGTATCGCGAGCTGCTTTGCGGGGAGCTTTCGCGGGTACTGTTCAGCCATGAAGCCACCGCCTCATCCAGACGAGCAGCTTCGGATTGTCGCGGAACAGCGAGACCAGGCCCGCCTCGAAGCCGAGAACGATCTGCTCTTCACGATCCTCTTTATCCCGCTTCAGTCTGCCGAGCCCGTGGTTGTCGAATATGACGTGCAGGCATTCATGCAGCACTATTCCGACGCCGTGACCGGGGCTCGTTAGGTTTCTCGGCCAGATGTTGATCTGGCTGTACTCGAAATCGGCTTGACCGTACTTGTCGTCCGCTCCATCTCGGATGCAGATCGTCCAATCGTAGGCACCGATCTTGATGGTCTTCGGTAGTTCGTTGACGCAAGCGTCAACACCGCCCCGGCGACGAGGCGAATGCGACGTGTTTGCCATGTTCGGGGGCTCCAAAGGGGGTGTTAGGTGACGTTTCTCACGCGTGAGGCGCATAGCTCGCGGGGGCGACCCGTGCGATCAAGAGTGAGCAAATTCGCTAAAACGTTGCCGACTTTCGGGGGCGGCGACTGCCCCCGGTGGGAGGGGGTGTGGCGACAGGGACCCACACCCCTGGGGGTGGGTCGGCGCGGCCGAGATCACGGTTTGTTACAAACGCGAGCAAGTCTCTGATATCGCGGTGTTTCTTGCTCATCACGCTCTATTACAGCGCGATAGCGCGGAGCGTGGCACGCGGCTTGCTTTGCATGCGCGCATTGCATGCCTCGTAAGGCGCGACGCTGGCGCGCGTGGCATGTCGGAGCGCGCTAAGCGAGCGCGCAACACGCAAGAAAGCCAACGAATACAGGCATTAGGGGCGAACTAGACGCTTGCTGTATGCGTTAGGTGTGCTACCTTACACACCTGCCACCGCACACGCGGGGGCGACACGCTCGAAAGGACAAACGCCAATGACCGAATTGAATTTTCGCCCAATGCCAACGCCACCGCGTCGCAAGGCCTATGACATTCGCTTTCGTTGCACGCTCAATGGGTGCGATTGGATCGCCCGCCTTTGGCTACGCGACCCTAGCGAAGCTTTCGACGCAATGTATCGTCGCCTCGCCTTTTCTTCGGTGCGCGGAAATGATCGCCCGCGCTACAGCCGAGACTTCTACCGCGTCGTTTCGTGCAATGTTTCCGCCGACCAATCCCGTCCGGTAGCGTGAACACCATGAACGCAATCAATTTCAGCACAAAACGAGTCGGCGGCTTGCGGTTTATCCGCATTGGCCGGTTTTGCTTTTCGTTCTGCATCGCGAGGGCACGCTAATGGTCCGCGCATACCTTGCAGCACTGCGCGACGCGGTTTGCGTCGCAGTTTCAATCGGTATCGTTATCGCCTTTGCCGCTATCGGTTGTGAAATGAACCGACGCGACTCCTACACTTCGCACAACGTGAAAGGCTTTCGCACGCCTAGCGTGTCGTATGTGTCACCTGACAAATAGGACGAAACCGCGCCTAGCGCGGTCTGGCCGTCACGCGGCCACTGATGAGTCCAAGTCGAAAGGAAACAACGCCATGACTACGCTTTTCCGCACTGAATCGCATGATCCAAAGACCAACGCGCAACGCAACCGTTGCGGTCGCACACATTACGTGGCTGACGATAATTTGCGATTCCACAAGTCGCGCGTCATCTCCGCGCGAGTCGTCGACAACGGTTTGCTGTTCGCAATCGTCACAAGCGATGCACTCGACTTTGAGAATCG
>JAFUBE010000218.1 GCA_017460365.1 Eggerthellaceae bacterium | reverse complement strand
CGATCACCATTGGATATATGAACATGAGCGCAGCTATGTTTGCCGCGAGCGCCAAGGCTGATACGACGATTGCTATCATTGCAGACCGTTTGAGCAGTTGCCACGAAACGGTTTCGGACTCGCTATCGTTTAGATGCGATTTCGCCCTGCTAGACGCCACGACTGCCATGATTAGAGCCGCCGAGCTCAAAAACACGCCACCTATGAGCAACGAAACGATCGCCATTATCTGCGCAATGGTGACAAGCCGCCTCGTCGAAGCGAAATCCGCAATGTCGACAGATGGCGAACCTTGTGGCGGCAACAACGGCGTTTTGTTTGTGTCGTAGCGCGTTGGCGGCTCTGGCGACTTTTGCCCGCTTTCGGACTTGTGGTCATCCAAATTGTTTTCCGAGCCGTTTTCTTCTATATAGGTAATACTGGGCATTTTATATCAAACTCCCTGACCTGGGGTTTTATTATCTGAGCGATTCTAAAGCGTTTTAAGGCACGGTTTCTCAAATTTCGATGCTGAACGTTAATTGGCCTATATTCACGCGCTCACACCGCTGCTGCCGAAACCGCCTGCGCCACGCGCCGTCTGATCGAGCTTTTCGGCTTCTTGAAGCTCAACAGCCGGATACGGCATGATGACGAGCTGTGCGATACGGTCGCCATGCGAGATTTCGAATTCCGCATGCGCATCGAGATTTACGAGAATCGCCTTGACTTCGCCACGATAGTTGCTGTCGATAAGACCGGGCGCATTCACGATAGAGATACCGTGTTTGGCAGCCAACCCGGAGCGCGGCAACACGAAACCCGCATGCCCTTCGGGAATCGCAATGGCGATTCCGCAGGAAACCAGCTTGCGTTCAAACGGTTTGAGAACCGCATCCTCGGCCGCTCTCAAATCGAGGCCCGCGTCACCGACATATGCGTAGGCCGGCATCTCCAGGTTCTTATCGAGTCGTGTTATGGGAACGGTTATCGTCTGCATCATCGAAGCTCCTCGAGGGCTGACGCGAATTCTTCGATGTTCTGGAAGTCTTTATATACGCTGGCGAAACGCACGTATGCAACGTCATCGATCTTTTCGAGACGTTCGAGCACTTTGTTGCCGAGATCGCGTGATGTAAGCTCGTTGCGCGGCATCGACCTGAGCTCGGCCTCGATGTCATCGATAAGACTTGTAATCTGATCTGGTGAAATGGGGCGTTTAGCGCACGCAACCGTAACGCCCCTCAATAGTTTGTTGCGATCGTACGTTTCAGACGAGCCATCTGACTTGGTTACCAGAAGCGGGTTGTCGCCGAGTCGTTCGTAAGTTGTGAAACGATGCTGGCAAGCCAGACATTCACGACGTCTTCGGATTGCAGCTCCGTCGTCAGACGGCCTAGAATCGACCACCTTTGATTCAAGGTGGCCACACGATGGGCAGCGCATAATTCTCCTTCGTTTGAATGCTCCGTTTTAATGCACTGCACTAAATATACCACGCATGAGGTTGTTTTGAAGAAGAATATACAACATATAGGCGTATATTCCGCAACCATGTGATTTTGCCTTACGGCTGTGGCTAAATGCCTGCGAATAGCGCAATAATCGCCAATATGGAACTCGCAACCGATAGCGCAGCTATACCGCGTGGGGTGAACGTATTGTACGGACAGCCCTTGACGTCTTCGTATTTCAAGCTGCAGAACATCTCGCTCGAATCGAATAATTTCGATAAGCTCCGTGTTTGCTCGCCCATTTTTTCCTCCTCGCGCTTGCATAGAACCAATGTTCGTGTGTATAATAGGACGAACAAAAGTTCTTGTCAACACAAAAACAAACATTTGTTTGGGGAAAGGTGGAAGGCATGGCTGACAAGCTCACTAAAAGGCAGAAAGCTGTTCTCGACAGCATCGAGAAGTGCATACAGGAGAAAGGCTATGGCCCCACGGTACGCGAAATATGCTTCGATCTGGGGTTGTGCTCCCCCTCCACGGTTCATGTCCATCTGAAAACACTCGAGCAAAAAGGCTACATTGTGCGAGATCCGCTTAAATCCCGCTCGATTTCGCTCTCTCCGGAATACAGCAAGACGAAACTCGGGGTATCTAACGTCGTGAGCCCGAGTTTTAGCAAGATTGTTACGGTCCCGCTCGTCGGCAACGTAGCGGCCGGAGAACCAATCCTTGCCGAGGAAAACATTACCGACACGATATCGCTACCAACCGATATCGTAGGCGATGCACCATCGTTCATGCTATCCGTGCGTGGCGAATCGATGATCGAAGCAGGGATCAACGATGGCGACTATGTAGTCGTCA
This sequence comes from Eggerthellaceae bacterium, assembly GCA_017460365.1. GTDB lineage: Bacteria > Actinomycetota > Coriobacteriia > Coriobacteriales > Eggerthellaceae > UBA9715. Next base: position 7,286 of record JAFUBE010000218.1, on the reverse strand, counting down.
AAGAGCAACCCGTTGCCAATAACGGCGATATCGTCGTGGCAATCATCGACGACGGTGCTACCGTCAAGCGCTTTTTCAAAGAGAAAGGCCATATCAGGCTTCAACCTGAGAATTCCTCCATGGACCCGATCATCACGACGGACTGTACGATAGCCGGAAAAGTCGTCGCGGTGTTCAGACGGGTTTAGCCTTGAGATATCCTTCTCAGCCATCATCCCGAGCGCCTGGGAAGGATATCTGCCGTTGAATCCTGGCTCATGAAACCCTTCGGCTATGGGCTTCGCTCAGAATAATAGAACGGACCTCATGGCATATCTTTATTGCGCTCGGTATGCCGCGAACAAATGCGATGTGTCTTGCGGCGCATACAGTCTCAGGTGCGTGCCATCGGTCTCATGCGATTCGGATATGATATGGCATCGCTTATGAGCCATGGCAACGAGCTGGCCTTTATCGTATGGAATGACGACGTCGAGAAAATCGTCGCGAGATGCGGCGATTTTCGCTATTCGCTCGATGAGCTCGTCTATCCCCTGCCCCGTTAGCGCAGAAACCAGAAGCGCATCGGGATGGGTGCGCGAAAGCCTTGCCGCTGCTTCTGCCGATTCAAGCGCATCCGCCTTGTTGAACACCTCGATACGTTCGATCTCCTCTGCGCCAATTTGACCGAGAACGTTCTCTACCGTTTCGATCTGATAGGCAATCTCTTCAGAAGAGCTGTCGATTACATGAAGTATAAGGTCGGCCCCGTTGATTTCGTCGAGCGTCGACTTGAACGATTCCACGAGCGTCGTGGGAAGCTTTCGAATGAAGCCGATCGTGTCTGTCACCGTGACTTCACGGCCTTCGGGAAGCCTTAGCCGCCGGGTCGTGGAGTCGAGCGTTGCGAACAGCTTATCCATGCTAAGCACTTCGGCGTTCGTGAGGCGGTTGATGAGGCTCGACTTCCCGGCGTTGGTATATCCAGCAAGCGCGATTTTGAACGTACCGCTCTTGTATCGACTCTCCCGCTGCAACGACCGTATGTTCTCGAGCCGAGCAAGCTCCTTCTTTATCGAGGAAATGCGATTTCGCACCATACGTCGGTCGACTTCGAGCTGGCTTTCGCCTTCGCCGAACCGTGATCCGACCCCACCGCCCATGCGGTTCGATGCCAGGTGAGCCCACATGCCACGCAAACGTGGATACAGGTATTCGTTCTGCGCGAGCCGCACCTGCAGGCGTCCTTCCTTGGTGGTCGCATGTAATGCGAAAATGTCTAATATGAGAGCGGTTCGATCGATCACCTTTACATCGCGGTCGACGATCTTCTCGAGATTAACCTGCTGCGAAGGACTCAGTTCATCATCGAACACGACGAGGTCAGCAGCGCATGCACGGCACAGCTCCGCAACTTCTTGAGCCTTGCCCGACCCGATGAAGGTTCGCGGATTCGGCGAGGCGAGCCGCTGCGTAGTCTTGGCCACCACCTCCGCCCCAACAGAGTCTATCAACCGTTCCAATTCTTATAGCGAGGATTCAACGGGCCATGAATCATCAGGCCTATCGATTCCTACGAGAATGGCACGCTCTTTGATCTCATCGATTCTTTGCATATCACCATGATACCGTTAAAGAATCGTGTCGTACGAAAGTGCCTAATTTACGGACGCGCATGCCTATATCGCTACAACTCCAGAGAACGACTCGGCAGCTGGACCGGTCATCATGACCGTACCGCCCGGGGAGTACTCGATATGCAATGTGCCGCCACGAAGCACGAGATCATTCGCGTTGCCTGCGCGGCCCGTCAAATACGCCGCCACGTTGGTGGCGCAAGCACCAGTCCCGCAGGCAAGCGTTTCACCGCAACCCCTCTCGTACACGCGCATTCGTATGCCATCGGCGCCGACGGTCGCGAATTCTATATTGGCCCCTTCGGGAAACACGTCGCACAACCCGAAATAGGCCCCCACCCTTTCGACGTCGATTGCGTCGCAGTCTTCAACGAACGTCACCGCATGGGGATTTCCCATGGAAACGCAGGTGAACGCATACGAACCGAAAGGCGAATCGATTTCGGCGTCTTTCACGAACGCTTCCCCGAAGTCGGACATCGAATTGAACGCGAGCGTGGTCGGCACCCGAGCGGGATTGAGCGTCGGCTGCCCCATGTCGACCGTCGCCTGCACCAGTTTCCCCTCGCTGTCCGTGGAATATGAAATGGTCTTCACGCCAGCCCGCGTCTCCACGTTGAAAAGCGGCGTGTTCGGCTCGACGATTCCATGGTCTACAAGGTATTTCGCAAAGCACCGAACGCCGTTCCCGCACATCTGGGCAAGCGTTCCGTCGGAGTTAACGTAGTGCATGAACCCTGCATTCGCGGAATCGCGGGCCGGTTTTACGATAATCACGCCATCTGCTCCGATTCCGAAATGCCGATCGCATAGAGCCGACACTTGCTCGGCATTCAACTCGATACGATCATCGAGGTCTTCTATGAAGACGAAATCGTTGCCCGCACCGTTCAACTTCGTGAATTCCAGCTGCTGCAACATGACGCACTCCTCTCAGGTCGCGTCGATTTTAGCAACGATGCGCAGTGCTTCATCGCACATGTAATCGAAATTTAACTCGGTTGCTTCAATCCAATGAATGCGAACATCTTTCCTGAACCAGGTTCTCTGTCGCTTCGCGTAACGATGCGTGGCGGTCTTTATAGAATCACGCGCTTCGTCGAGCGTCGTCTTCCCGTCGAGTGCGTCAACGATTTCCTTGTAGCCTATCGCTTGCGGTGCGGTCACTCCCTTCCTGAAGCCAGCGTCGAGCAAGATTTCGACTTCGTCGACCAAGCCGCTGTCGAACATGCTGTCGACTCTTCTGTCTATGCGTTCGCGCAGTACAGCCGGTTCGACCGACAATCCGATGAATACGGCTGGGACTACTTGAGCGATGTGAGCAAGGGCCGCTTTCTGCTGTGCGTATGTCTTCCCTTCGCTGAGAAGTTCGAATGCACGCACAACGCGCTTCACATCGTTTGATGGGATGATCGCAGCGCTATCGGGATCGGCCTCATCTAACAAGCCCCAGAGATATGCCGCTCCCTTTTCCTTCGCAATCTGCCCATAATACTCGCGAACGGGATTTCCCACCTGTTCTCCGGCTGGGAAATCGTAGTCGTCGATGGCGGCGCGCACGTAAAAGCCCGTGCCGCCGCATAGAATCGCCCGTTTTCCGCGTTCGTCTATATCTTTGAAGCAGGCGCGTGCATGAGCCTGGAACAATGCCGCGGAGAACTGCTCTCCCGGGTTTACGAGATCGAGGCAGTGGTGCGCAACCATCCGCTCGTCGGTCAATACTTTGCCCGTTCCGATGTCCATTCCGCAGTACACCTGCATCGAATCGGCGCTCACGACTTCCCCATCGACTGCCATGGCGACTCGTTGCGCAAGCTCGCTTTTCCCCGATGCGGTTGGGCCTACTATGCAGATGACCGGATGCGCGAGCTGCATCTCAACCCCACTCTATCTGCGCGTGTACAGAACCCGTCATGAGGAAGGGCTGAGTTACCGAACTTTGCTGGCCAGAGTGCCGCGAAGGTACCACGTGCGCGCCTCTTCTACGATTACCGGCACGATCTTTCCCGCCAGGTCTGCGATATCCACGCCATCTGGCAAAGGGGCATGAACCGTCTGGTTCTTGGGGCTCTTGCCTGAGAGCAAACCAGAATCCCGTTTCGAAACGCCTTCAACTAAGACGTCGACGGTTCTCCCGAGCTCGATTTGGTTTGCCTCGAACGCATGCTTTTGAACCACGTCGACAAGGCGATCGAAACGCGCTTGGATCACTTCGCGCGGCGTGTCGTCATGCATTTTGGCGGCTGGCGTTCCTTCGCGCTTCGAGTAGATGAACGTAAACACTTGCGAATAGCCGACTTCGTCGACGATGCGGTATGTTCCCTCGAAGTCTTCCTCGGTCTCTCCTGGAAAACCCACGATTATGTCGGTGGAAAGGGCTATTTCAGGGCATGCTTGCCTTACTTTGCCTATGAGATCGAGGTAGTGTTGAGTCGTGTATCCGCGATGCATCGCTTTCAGTATGGCGTCAGACCCAGATTGCACAGGCAAGTGCAAAGCCGGCATAAGCGATTCGAGTGTCCCGAACTTCGCAATTACCTCGTCAGTCAAATCCTTCGGATGGCTCGTTGCGAACCGCAGCCTCTCGATGCCTGTTTCCGCAACGACTTCGAGAACATCTGCGAAACGGGGCTTGCCGTACAAATCGCGCCCGTAAGAATTCACGTTCTGCCCGAGAAGCGTTATCTCTTTGACGCCCGCATTAACGTAGCGTTGCGCCTCTTGGGCTATGTCTTCCATCGGCCGCGATTTCTCGCGTCCCCTCACATACGGCACAATGCAATACGTGCAGAAATTATTGCATCCAATCGTGATCGGAAGCCATGCCGCCCACGAATGCTCGCGCTTGGTCGGCAGTTCCGTCGGGAAAGAGTCCGACTCTTCAAGCGTTTCGGCACGGCGAACGCCTTTCACGAACGCATCTTCGAGCAATCCGGGCAACGATGAGAGGTTGTTTGTCCCGAATACGACATCGAGATGATCGAGTTCGTCGAACAACTTCGCGCCGTCCCGTGGCCCAATGCACCCGCCAATTGCCACAATTCTCTTTCCGAAAGGAGACCCTTCGCGAATCGGCTCGCTTTTCATCGTGTTGACTTGGCCGATAAGACGAACATCCGCCGCTTCGCGTACGCAACACGTCATGAAGACGACCACATCTGATTCCGCTATGGAGTCGACGCATTGCGCGCCTAGCCCCTCGAGCCTGCCTACTACGCGCTCGGAATCGTGCTTGTTCATTTGGCAGCCGAATGTTTGGACGTTAAACCTGACATCCATGAACTACTGACTATGGATAGCCATGAAACTCGCTACTCCCCAAGGGGGATGAAATCTTCATCTTCTATATTTCCAGTTCCGCGAAGATATTGCGCCCGAATCGAGAAGTGGATAGCCGTTCGATACTCTCCATCAATGATTATGTCGGCAAACGATGGAATGCATGCTATCTCAATTCCCACTGGCGACAAAAACCCACGGGAAATCGCAATTGCCTTGACGGCCTGATTCACCGCTCCGGCACCAACCGCCTGCATTTCTACGGGAACGCCGTCTTTGACCATTCCGGCGATAGCCCCAGCTACCGAAGCGGGAGAAGACTTCGAGGACACTTTAAGGCAGCTGTGCCCAAGATGCTGATCGTTTGCCTGCATATCTTTCCTTTGTTTTTCAGCGTTTCGAGATCGAAAGTATTTCGTTCGATATGCCAACCACCCATTACGATTAGTCCATTCTAGCCGTATCTATGACCCGTTTCAACAGGAAAACCCGAAGAAAAGGAGACCGTTTGCGCGTATTTCCAGGTAATTCATTCCTTTTCTACGAGCGGTATGGTCACTATTATGGATCCGCCCGAAACCCTGACGCCTGGGTCGACGTCGCCATCGAGGTAGTATCGCTCAGCGATATCCGAATATGCGGCGCGTACAGCTTGCGACATCGCATGAACGTCTTCCCGTTGAAGCCTAACCTTGCTTGCCGCCTTTCTCGAACGCGGGCTCTTCCCGGAGGCTTTACCCTTTGCAGGGGTCGATATCTCTATACGCTCGATTAGGCTTTCGGCTTCGATGATCTGGCCGCTAAAGATCCTATGGGCGGTTCTCGGCGACAACTCCAGGCCCATTCCCGCGGCAATAGATGCAAAATCGTTGGGGTCCGCTGCGGTCGCTAGGCGTTTCACAAGGGGTAATTGAGCCGCATCGTGGCAGAACGCCTTGTCTATCGAAGACAGGGTCGAGTTCCCGAACGAATAGACCGTAGCGGCAATTTCTGCAGCTGTGCCGACGAAGACAGAACACGAATCGCGGGCCTCGATGGCGAATTCGCATGCGGTTCGCAATATGTTGCGCGGGCCTCGGACGTTAACCGAACCCGTATCAGTCAATTCGAATCGAGGAAACGCAGACTGGTCTGCTTTCTCTCCCAGTTTCGTCACATCCGTTTCTACGCGGATGGCGCATCCCAACCCCGTCTCCGAGTCGACGACATACGCCTTTTGCGCGTTCTCCGCGATCGAAAACAGAGCCATGCCACGCCCATGCAATCCCCATGCATCCATGTGGGACGTGTCAAGCTTAGATGTCACACGCGGCTCGAAGACGTGCTCGTGCATAGATTTCGGAATGCCGTCACCGTCATCTATCACCGTAATGCGCCGTATGCTACCTTCGCGCGATACCGCTAGAAAAACATGGCTTGCATGAGCGTCGCGGGAATTCCTCAGCAATTCGAGCACGATGTTTTCGCTGCACTGGATATCCTGCGCAGCTTGCCGTCTTTCTGCTTCAGAGGTCCTCAGACGGACGAAGCCATCTCCGAAATCATGTTCTACTCGGAGATGGCTCTCACCGCTAACCTCATGAACGAACTCTTGGAGGGAACGTTCAGACATTACATTATTTCGCAATGCCGATAGCACGGCTCTCGCGAATGACCACGACCTTCACCTGACCAGGATATTTCAGCTCATTTTCGATCCGCTGCGCGATATCGTGGGCAAGGACCACGGTTGTAGCTTCGTCGACCTTCTCGGGCTCGACCATGACGCGCACTTCTCGTCCTGCCTGAATCGCATACGTCCGCTCGACGCCGGTATACGACATCGCGATTTCCTCGAGCTTCTCGAGACGCTTGATGTACGCGTCCAAGGTTTCCTTGCGAGCGCCAGGGCGTGCTGCCGAGACAGCATCGGCGGCTTGTACAAGCACGTCGAGAACACTGTCTGGTTCGACGTCGTTGTGATGCGCCTCTATCGCGTGCACGATCGTGTCTCTCTCACCGAAACGACGCGCGAGGTCAGCGCCGATGACGGCATGGCTTCCCTCTACTTCGCGGTCGATCGCCTTGCCGATGTCGTGCAAAAGACCTGCTCGCTTAGCTGGTACCGGATCGAGCCCCAACTCGCTTGCCATTATTCCGCACAGGTAAGCAACCTCGAGAGAATGGTTCAACACGTTTTGACCATATGAGGTTCGATAGCGAAGACGGCCGAGCGTATGCACGAGCTCTGGATCCATGTCATGAATGCCCGTATCGAACGCAGCCTGCTCGCCCGCCTCCTGAACGCGTTGGTTCACGAGCTTCTCTGCCTTGTCGAACATCTCTTCGATTCGCGCCGGAGGAATACGCCCGTCGGAAATCAGGTTTTCCATGGTAACTCGCCCGATTTCG
>JAFUBE010000217.1 GCA_017460365.1 Eggerthellaceae bacterium | reverse complement strand
GGTTCTATCGTGAAGGTGGCGGTTGCTACGCCCTCGTAGGCTCCCGTGCCCCTGACGGACACCGTGTACGTCCCGGCATTCGTCCTGCCCGGCGAATAGCTTACGGTGAAGTCGCCATTTCCCGACAGCGTTTTCGCGCCGAGCGTGACTGACTTCACGGCGGGCGCCTTAGCCTTGCCGTCGTAGGTGAAGCGCGTCGCGGTCAGCATGACCGCAGCTCCCGCGAGGCTCGTCACGGCGGGCTCCTCGGGCGGCGTGGGCTGGCTGGCCTCCTCCGACCCCTGCCTGGGCTCTCCCGTTTCGCCCGTCGCCGGAATCGGCTCGGTCCGCACCTCGCCGCAGCGCGTGCACGTGAACGTGCGCACGCCAGGTTCGGTGGCCGTGGGCGCAACCGTCACCGTGCCCGCATTCCACGAATGCCCGAGCGCAGCTGTCGCGCGCTGTTGCATGTACGACGGGAACGCCTTGTATGACCTCGTCTCGATGCCCCCGTTCGTGCAGGTGGCTGGCTCGAGCGCTTGCCACGAGGTGAAATCTCCCACGGTGCGCACGAGCACATGGCTCGCGTCATGCGCGCAAACGCGCCTGTCGGTAACCGACGCGTCGCCGCTCGCGGCCATGTCATGCGTCCAGCCGCCCCACTCGTGGCGGTGCACGAGCGCGACTCGCTCGACCGTGGTCGAGAGCTGCGCGTCGGTGGCGGTCTGGCTGCCCGAATCGGCCGTGCGCAAGCCGATGTAGGCGACGTCGTCCATCGTGAGGCCGGACACCTCGCCGTTGTTGGCCAGCTGGCTTTGCCAGTACGTGCGGACCGACGTGTCCTTGTAATAGGCGATGCCGTTTCGGTAGTCGACCGTGTCGGCCGAGATACCCCACCATCCGCCCTTCCAGTTTGAGCCGATGACCTGCAGGCGCGGGGCGTTGCCCGTGAACTTCACGGCGACTTCCTTGCCGTCGATCGCCGCAAGCGTGCAGTTGAAAAGGATGCGCTGCTGCTCGTCGTCGCTCGTCGCGAGCGGGCTTTTCACCGTCTGCGGCAGCGTGGCGGCGCGCCCGCGCCCGGTTGGCTGCACGCCTTCCGCGCTCTCGAGGCTTGCATGCTCGCCGTCCTCGACGATCGCATTCTCGCCCCATACGATGTCATCGCCGTTCAGGATCTCGAACCACTTCGCGATCATATCCGATGACAGCGGCGATATGCGCTGCTGCACTTCGTCGAACGCCGACCATATCACCTTCTCGACGCCGTCTTGCTCGACCGTGCGGTCCATGCGCCAGTAGAACATCGGGATGCCGAGCTCCTTGGCGTGCGTGGCGTATTGCGCCATCCAGTCGAGGCGGTCCTGCTGGCGCGACTCGGTGCAGTAATAGCAGCCGAACTCGCCGAGCACGATGGGGCAGCCGTACTTGGTCAGCTGCGTGCGGTAGCCGTTCCAGGTCGTCTCGACGTCGCTGCGGTACGTGTCGGTGTACACGTTGTCCTCGCCCGTCACGCTAAGGTCCTTCTTGAAGAGGTAATGCGTCCAGCTGTGCGGCGTGTAGCAATGGTACGACAGCGCGATGCGGTTGTACGGGTCGCTCGGCAGCACGAAGCCGGTGTTCGAGAGCTCGCCGCCATCGGTGTCGTGCGGCATCATGAGCAGGCGCTCCCTGTGGCCCGCGTCGGAAAAGCCGCGCATGAGGCTCACGAAATCGGCGTTCAGGCGGTTCACGGTGCTCACCGTGCCCGCTGTCGCATAGCCCCAGTTCTCCTCCCCCGAGCTGTCGATGTAGGGGGCGTGCGGCTCGTTCATGTCCTCGAACACAAGGTGCTGGTCGTAGCCGGCGAACTCGTCGGCAATCTGCGTCCAGACGGCCCTGAACTGGATCGGAAGCTGCGTGCTCGCGTCATCGTAGGCGGTCCCCAGGTCGCCGCGGTCGATCCAGTCCTCGTGGTGGATGTTCACGATGACGTACAGGTCCTC
>JAFUBE010000216.1 GCA_017460365.1 Eggerthellaceae bacterium | reverse complement strand
TGACACTTCTCGTCAGACACGTTCTGTCACATCCCCGCGGGGATGTGACAGAACGTGTCTGACGAGAAGTGTCACGGTTGCGCGAGACGCATGGGAACCGGACCGCAGGATTCGCGATACGGGCACGTGTCGCATTCTTCCGATGCGGCTTCGAGGTCGACATCGCTCCAGGGCATTTCCACGAAACCCAGCTTGCGGTAGAAACCCTCGCTCGTGCCGCGGGCTATAAGCCGCAGCTCGCCGGCGATCGCGCGGGCGTCTTCGATGAGCGCGCGCCCCACCCCGTAGCCGCGCCATGCGGCGTAGGTCACGATGGGATTCACGTATGCGATGCCGTTCGCATCGTCTTGGAGCCGGCAGAACGCCACCACGACGTCCTCGTCGTTCACGGCCACCCGCACGCAGTCGGGACCGGGAATGCGGTCCATGCCCTCGGCGTGCGCGTACGCGTCGATCAGCTCCATGTCGCCGTCGCGCGCGTCGCGTATGGAAAACAGGCCCTCCACGCTAGCCTCGCATCGGCGGCAGGTAAATCTTGTCGCGCTCCTGGGGAATGACGCGCTTCGAGAGCTCGCGCACTCCCTTCACGATGTCGGGCATGAGCTCCACCGGCACGCCCATCATCATCATGTCATCGCCCACATCGGATGACGCGCGCCCACCATAGCAGCCAAACGAGATGTTGATCTTCTTGTCGCGCATGGGCAAGAGCGTGACCTCGACGCAATGCGAGTTGTAGCCCGACGCGTGGAAATCGTGGCGATGGCCGGTGTAGTACGACGTGGCCATCGAAAGCCACATCATCTGCTCGGGGTTGCCCATGATCGAGACGACGTCGACTGTCGCCTTCGGGTCGTCGAGCGGGAACACGCACGTGGCGTCCATCGAATACGGCTCGAGCATGGGCCGCTCGTTCACCATGCGGCTGGCTGCCTCCTGCGTGTCGAGCTTGTGGAACAAGATGTAAATCTCGCCTGACGCGAGCTTGGGCGGCACTTCGGTGAGGCCCAGAATCGACGTGCCGTCGGGGCACGAGTGGCGATTGGCCGGCATGAGCAGCGACACCCCACGCCGTGCGGCCATCATCGACTGGCAGTAACGCATGCGCTCCTTGGGAATCTGCACGCCCTCGGGATACGGCTCGCCCGCACGGATGAGACGCACGCCCACCGGATGCCAGCGAAGCCCGAGCACCTCGCGCAGCGTGCGCGCCCACTCTTTGTAGGTGGCGGCCGTTTCCTCGTCGATGAGCTTCGCGCGCGGATGGTCGTCGTCGGCGGCCATCGAGTCGGGGTTCACCTCCACCTTTATGGCGTCTTGCGGGCAATTGCCCGAGCACGTCTCGCAGCCCCAGCACCATTCGGGATGCACCGCTTGCGGGCCGTCGTCCATCACGTAGACCTCGGTCGGGCAGAACCGCTCGCACAGGCCGCACTTGATGCATGCGCTGCGGTCGATGGTGATGCTATATGAAACCTCGTTGCTCATGTTGCGTCCTCGTGTATCGAGCGGGACCGGCGAGTCGACTTGCCGCGCTACCCGCATTGCTCGCAGTAGAAGCCCATCTTCCGGGCGTTGTCGTACGGATCGCCCTCCGGATGCGCAAGCGCTTCGGCGATCTCCCACATTTCAGGCGTGAACTCGCCTTTTCTCGCCTCTTCCTTGCCGACGCGAACGAGCTTCCTTTCGGCTCCCCGCTCCAGAGAAAGCTCTGCCATGCGGCTTCCTTTCACCGTGTAGCTGACTTCGAGATTATACAGCTTCGTCAAGCACATTGAACGTGGCTTGCAATAAGCAAAACTAACTGCGCACAGCAAACAAAGCAGGTGTACGATCCGTTCTTTGACAGCTAGCGCCCGCTGACCGATTCCAACAACCCGCCCGCCACCTGCCCCTTTGGGGCTTTTCTTTTGTCAAGTTTCAAGAATCTTATGTGCGTGTATATGCGTGTAATGTGGTATAATCGGG
>JAFUBE010000215.1 GCA_017460365.1 Eggerthellaceae bacterium | reverse complement strand
GGGGCATTCCCGGGAACTACCCCGGTTTGGGTCTGGCAGTAAGTGGGGCAGAAGGGGCGGTCCCGAGGGGGATCTACGCCGCCGCTGCAACCTGCACGCGAACCTTCTCCACGCGCAGATTGTCCATTTCTTCCACGGTGAAGTGCACGCGCTCACAGTCGATTTCGTCGCCCTCATCGGGAATGCGGTCGAACAGGGCCATCAGCAAGCCGCCGGCGGTTTCGCATTCGGCCGCTTCCTCGGGCTTGAAGCCGATAAGCTCGACCACGTCGTCGATCGGCAGCGAGCCGTCGATCAGGTAGTCGCCCGGCGCAATCTCGACGACCGAATCGTCGTCGCCATGCGTGTACTCGTCGTCCACGCGACCCACGATCTGCTCCATCACGTCGCTCATGGTCACGATTCCCGACGTGCCGCCATGCTCGTCGACCACGACGGCGATCTTGGTGTGCTCGGCTTGCAGCGTGGCCAGAAGCTTCGCCACCGAGAGCCCCTCCGCCACGGCCGTGATCGGACGAATCCGCAGGTCTTCAACCGTTTCCGCATCCGGCGCGGTGTACAGGTCCTTCACGTGGACGAAGCCGACGATGCGGTCCTTCGACCCGCGGCACACCGGATAACGCGTGAACTTGTAGTTGCGCACGGCCGCTAGGTTTTCCTCGAGCGAGTCCTCCAAATCGAGGCACACCACGTCGGTGCGCGGCGTCATGATGCCCTGGGCATCTTTGTCGCCGATGTCGAAGATGTTGTCGACGTACTCGTTGGCGGCCGGGTCGATTAGCCCGTTTTCGGTCGACTCGTCGATGAGCAGCTTGATCTCTTCGCCGGTGTACACTTCGCGTTCATTATCGGGGTCGTGCCCGGTCAGGCGCACCACGCCGTTCGTGATCGTGTTGAACAGCCACATCACCGGGAACGTGAGCCGGTAGAACCACACAAGCGGACGCGCCGTGCGAAGCGCCCAGGCTTCGGTCGCGAAAATCGCAAACGACTTGGGGATGAGCTCGCCCGCGACGACGTGCAACGTGGTCATCAGGATGTAGCCGATCGCAATCGCAATGGCCGAAATCGCCGCTTCGGGCATGCCGATGGGCTCGAGCAACGGACGGATGAGCGCCGAGAACGCCGGCTCGCCGAGCCATCCGAGCGCAAGCGACGCGAGCGTGATTCCCAGCTGGCAGGCGCTCAGGTATGCGTTCACGTTCCCCGTTACGCGCTGGGCGGCCACAGCGCCGGGCTTGCCGGCTTCGACCGCCATCTCGATCTGCGACGGGCGCACGCGCACCATCGCGAATTCGGCTATGACAAAGAACGCGTTCATGGCCAGGAAAAACACGACCAGAACGAGGCTTAACCCAATGGGCATGTGCCCACGACTCCTTTATCCCGCAAGCGCGACCCGCAAACTGCGTCGGGCAACGCTTCCATATATTTCTCGCCAACTATTATATGCAAGGTTACAATCGATGCATCACCTGTAACAACGTCGTAAGAAAGGATTACATCATCATGGCAGACGGAGAGAAGAAGGGCCTCATCGCCGAGTTCCAAGAGTTCATCAACCAGGGCAACGTGATGGACATGGCGGTCGGCATTATCATCGGCGGTGCGTTCACGGCCATCGTGACGGCGCTCACGGCCAACATCATCAACCCGCTCATCACGGTCATCACCGGCGGCGGCACCGACATGACCGGCGCACTCGTGGTGCCCGGCACCGAGATCGATTTCGGCGCGTTCATTTCCGCGTGCATCAACTTCCTGATTATCGCGCTCGTAGTGTTCTTCCTGGTGAAGGGCGTAAACAGCGCGAAGGCGACCGCTGCGAAGCTGTCCAAGAAGGAAGCCGCCGAAGAAACCGACGAGCCGGTTCCCACGTGCCCGTTCTGCCTCGAAGAGGTGAAGGAGGGTGCCACCCGCTGCCCGCACTGCGCCGGCGCATTCGACGCCCCCGCAAAGGCGGAATAACGGCCGCCCGCAGCTGCGGAGCCCTCTTAAATCTTGTACATCATCTGGAAGACGTCTTCGCGTTGCAGGGTGATCTGAACGCCGATCGACTCACCTGCTTCGCGGAGGCGTTCTTGCACGGCGTTAAAGTCGGCGACCTCGGAATTCAGCGTGACGATCATCGTCATCGAGAAGATGTCGCCGAGCAGCGTCTGGCTGATGTCGTCGATGTTCGCGCCGCACTCGCGCAGCGCCACCGCGACCTCGGCCACAATGCCGGTCGTATCCTTGCCCAGAACACAAATCACGCACGTCATCAGCGGTTCCTCGTATATTCTTTCTGCCACGGCTTTAGGGAGTGGCACCCACCACTTCCTACGCAGTGGCCGCGTTCTTTACCTTCGCTGGCGAATATGGGATAAAGGACGCGCAATGGGCGGAGGGCGCACGGCGTCTCCTGGAGTTGAGCTCTGTAAGAAAGGCTTGCGCCTCCGGCCC
>JAFUBE010000214.1 GCA_017460365.1 Eggerthellaceae bacterium | reverse complement strand
GCCGGGCAGGAAGCCGACGGACATGTCCTGGGCGTGGCTGTTCTGCACGCCCGCGTCGTCCGGCGTGCCCATCTACCTGTTCAAGTACGACCCGAGCAGGGGCAACGGCGTGCCGCACGCGTTCCTGCCGAAAGGCTGGCGCGGCACGATCGTGACCGACGGCCACTCGGCTTACTCGGCCCTCATGGACAGGAGGCCGGGCGACATCACCCGGGTCAGCTGCCTTGTGCATTAGGCCGCAGAAAACGCTAGGCCGCAATATTTGGCGTATACGCACATGAGAGTTTTTGCCAAGCTGGCCGCTTGCCCCCTAACGATTTGCGACATGTATCCTCTGCCTCGTATCCGAACACGAGGAAAGAGAGGTGAACATGGATACGAATGTAATGTCGGCGTTCGACGTCTTGGCCGAGACTATGCGGGATACCGGGTACGCAGAGTCGACGATAACAAGGTACCGCAGGCTTTTCGCAGGCCTGGACCGCTTCACCGACGGCGGGGGCTACACCGGGGAAGCTGGAAGACGCTTCGTCGCATCCTTCAGGCGCGATGGGGCTCCGCACGACTACGCCTATCGCAAGGCGAAGGAGAGGGCTGTCGCCCTGATGGAAGGGTACCTTTCCGCAGGGCGGTTCGACCTCGCGCCAAGGTGCGCCAAGGCCCCCAAAGCCAGGCCGCAAGAAGAACGCCTTGGAGCATCCCTATCGTCTTTCGAAGCTGACGTCGCCGAGAGGGGGCTGGCGCCCGGGGTGGTCTACAACTATACGGACATGGCCAGGTTGTTCCTGCTGTTCGCCGAAGAATCGGGCGCAACCGAGGCAACGTCGATCGCCGCGGCGCACGTGTTGGGGTTCGTCGCGCGGATGCGCGAGGTCCGCAGCGGCACCGAGACGTTCTACATTGCGAGCTTCCTGCGCCCCTACCTGCGGTTTCTCTGCCGCGATGACCTTGTCGGGGCGCTGGCCCTGACCGCATCGCCGCGCAAGCACCTGATAGTCGAGGTGCTAAGCGACGAGGACGAGGAGGCAATCGCCCGGGCTTGCTGCAACAGGCTCGTGGGCGCCAGGGACGCGGCCGTGACCCTCCTCGCCCTAACGACGGGGCTGCGGGCCGGCGACATCATCAACATGCGCATGGGAGATATCTGCTGGCGCAGCATGGCCATCAGCATGATACAGCACAAGACCGGCAACCCGGTGAAGCTCCCCTTGCAGCCGGCGGTCGCCGACGCGATCGGCGAGTACGTGCTCGAGGAGCGGCCCGACACCGGCGATGACCACCTCTTCCTCCAATCGAGGGCACCGTACGCCCCGCTAGGGTCTTCCGGGTCGGTCTACCTCATCACGCGGAAGGCCATGTCGGTTGCCGGGGTAGACGGCGGCGGAACCCGGTTGCTCAGGCACAACGCAGCGACCAAGATGCTGCGCGCCGGCGTCTCCCATCCCATCATATCCGCCGTCCTCGGGCACGCCGACCCCGATAGCACCTCGAAGTACATGGAGCTCGACAGCGAGCCTATGAGGTCGTGCGTGCTGCCGCTGCCGGAGGAGGTGAGGTCATGGCTGTGAGAAGGCCGCCGTACACGAGCGCGTTCGCCGACGACATCACGGCTTACCTCGACTTCAAGGAGGGCATGGGGTTGGAGGGCACGACGCGCGGGTACGTGCTCGGCTATTTCGACCAGTGGTGCGCCGCGAACGGCGCCGAGGCCTTCGATTCCGATACCGTCTGCGGCTGGGTCGAGCATCATCGCGCCCGCACGTCGCCTTGCTACTGTTCCTGGATGTCGGTCATACGGGACCTCGGGCGATTCCTGCGGGCATGCGGGAACGAGGGCGCATATGTCTTGCCCCCGGACTACTCGTCCGGGCAAGCGCCCCCTCCTCCGTACTTGCTCTCCGCAGCCGAGGCGGAGGCATTCTTC
>JAFUBE010000213.1 GCA_017460365.1 Eggerthellaceae bacterium | reverse complement strand
CTCGATTCCTAAGCCTGCGGCTGAGTCTATATGATTGTTAATGGTTGCCATTTCAACGCATTTCAAACCGAATTGCTGCTATCCTAATATGGCGTTTTCAGGTGACTTAACTTATGTAATGGAGTTGATATGCCTGCACACGGTCTTTCTTCGATAAGAAAACGTACAATAGCCTGCGTACTTAGCTGCGCAATGGTGCTTGGCTCTTTCCCAGTTCAGTCGTTTGCCGAAGACGGAAAAGAGAGCTTTGATTTTGAGCCTATCGCAACGTCAGCGTCTGACGACCTTTACGATGTTGAAAACGCTCAGGACGAGCAGCCCATAGCTGATTTCGATAAAGATACTAAAGCTGCCAATGACGGAGTGCAGACAGAAGATACGGGTATTCCTGACGCCGACGCTCCTGTTGAGGGACAGATTGATGGCGATTCCTTACAATCGCGAGAAGACGATGCGGCTCTTTTGCCTGATGATAACTCGAGCATTCCGGCTGAAGGAGACGTTGAGCCCTCAGAGTTTTCTGAGGATGTTGATGCGTCGAATGAAGAGAATGAAGTAGAGCTCGAGGCGCAGGCGCAAAAGCCCTCCATCTCGTACGCAACCCATGTACAGAATATCGGCTGGCAATCCGATGTGAAGGATGGCAAGGCTGCGGGAACTTCGGGAAGGTCGCTTAGGCTCGA
Organism: Eggerthellaceae bacterium; assembly: GCA_017460365.1. Lineage (GTDB taxonomy): Bacteria > Actinomycetota > Coriobacteriia > Coriobacteriales > Eggerthellaceae > UBA9715. Next base: position 1,153 of record JAFUBE010000213.1, on the reverse strand, counting down.
GTCCTTCCATGTCAAGCTTGCCCTCCCCAAGGAGCTTGGGGGCGGCATCGAGTACCGTGCCCAGGTCCAGAACAAGGGTTGGCTCTCTTGGGTCAAGGACGGCTCTAATTGTGGGACGACGGGATCTAGCCTTCGCATGGAGGCAATTCAGCTACGCCTGTACGGACAGGTAGCTGAAGAGTATGACATCTACTACCGTGTGCACCTTCAGAACTATGGTTGGATGAACTGGGCAAGCAATGGCGCCCTCGCAGGTTCTACGGGTCGGTCCCTCAGACTTGAGGCCATGCAAATCGTGCTTGTACCCAAGGGTGAGAATCCTCCGACTGCGAGTCCAGCATCTCAGACATCGCTTTCTTTCGTCGACGGTACCGCTCTCTCCGTTTCTGCCCACGTCCAGAACGTTGGATGGATGAGGCCCGTCGGTTCAGGGAAGGTGGCCGGAACGACCGGCCGGTCCCTCCGTGTCGAGGCCCTCCGCGTGTCGCTGGCAGGCGCCCGTGTCCCCGGTGGCATCACCGGACAGGCGCACGTTCAGAACGTGGGCTGGCAGAAGTGGGTTGGCAACGGTGGGACAGCCGGTACGAGCGGCCGCTCTCTTCGCGTGGAGGCCGTGAGGTACAAGCTGACGGGCGAGGCCGCCGACGGGTGGGACCTCTACGACCGCGTTCACGTCCAGCACGTCGGATGGCTTGCTTGGGCAAAGAACGGGGAGACCGCGGGAAGCGAAGGGTTTTCTTTGCGGATAGAAGCTGTTGAATTCAGACTTGTTCCCAAGGGCGATGAAGCCCCTAACAATAATGGAAATGCAAACAAGGCATTCCTAACACCGCTCGGAGTGAAATACGCTGCACGTACGGACGCGTCAAGTTGGGGAAAGACCGTTGCTAATGGTGATACGGCGGGAACAACCGGAAAGTCAAAGGTTATCGATGGTGTGAAGATTCAGGTTGACTCGTCTGAGGATGGTGCGACGGGTTCTATTACCTATGACTTGGATGTCGATGGAGGCAATTGGTCTGGCTGGAAGTCTGACGGCGAGGAAATCCTTGTCGAAAAGAGTCCTGAGGCAATTCGCATTAAGCTGACTGGTGATCTCGCGAATTCATATAGCGTTTGGTATCGCGTGCATCTGAGTAATGCTGGTTGGCTT
>JAFUBE010000021.1 GCA_017460365.1 Eggerthellaceae bacterium | reverse complement strand
GGGTCGTCGTACTCGGGGAAGTCCTCCACGCAGCCTATCCGCTCGACGGTCCGCGTCCGGGTCTTCTTGCCGTCGCGGTAGTTCTCGCAGAACGCCATCGCCGTCCTGCCGTCCTTGAGCCTGTTGGTCCTGACGTGCACGGAACCTCCTCCCTACCTCCCGATTATACCACATTACACGCATATACACGCACATAAGATTCTTGAAACTTGACAAAAGAAAAGCCCCAAAGGGGCAGGTGGCGGGCGGGTTGTTGGAATCGGTCAGCGGGCGCTAGCTGTCAAAGAACGGAGCGGAATCCTAGAAACTACCCCACTTTGGGTCTGGCAGAAAGTGGGGCAACTGGGGCGATCCGGGCCTGGCGAGAGGCGGGGCAGAAGCGTCACCCCGGGTCTGCGCGGGGAGCGGGACGGCCCATCGTTCGCCTATAATGGAACCATCCAGAATCAAGTCGGGAAGGTGATTCTCATGGGCGCTCGTTGGAAGGTTCTCGTAACGGTGGCGGTTGTCGCGTGCGTGGTGGCGCTGGCGGGGTGCGCTTCTCAGGGCGCTCCTTCGAGCACGTCGTCTAGTACGGGCGCGTCGTCTTCTAGTTCGTCTGCGGCCAGCTCGTCTTCAGCTGTCGCGCCGCAAACGGGCAGCACTGCCGAAATAACCCTCGACTACAACGCAGGCACCGGCTACGAATGGGCGTATTCCGCCGATCCCGAAGGCGTCGTCGAGCTCGCTGGCCAGAATACCGAGAGCCTTTCGCAAGACAAAACCGTAAGCGGCGGATCGCTGCAGGAACACTTCACGTTCCGCGCTGTGAAGCCAGGGGAGGTCGTACTCACCTTCAACCTCGCGCGCAGTTGGGAAAGCGGCGCCAAGCCCGCTGAAACGCAGATATACGCTTTCACGGTGACCGACAACCTGCAGATGATCTTGAACCCGTACAAATCTGATTTCGCCAACGAACCCGTTATCGGTTAGCGCGGCTCGCCATGGCAAATTCTGGGAACCAAAAGGAAAAGCTGCTCGCCTTGCTGCGCATGCTGCAGGCGGAAAGCGACCGTGAGCAGGGCCTCACGATGCCGCAGATCATCGAACGGCTTGAAGAGGGCGGCCTTCCCGCAGAGCGCAAGGCGGTCTACCGTGACCTCGAGGCGCTGCGCAATGCCGGCTTCGACGTGCAAACGCTGCCTACGCGCCCGGTGCAGTACGCGCTCGTGCGCACCGACCTCAGTTTCGATGACGTCATGATGCTGATCGACGTCGTTCAATCCAGCCCGTTTCTCACCGAACGCAAGTCGAATCAGCTGGTGAAGAATCTGAAAGACCTTGTCAGCCGGCGCGAGCGGCGCAGCCTCGACAAACGGGTGCACGTGCAGGGCCGCATTCGCAACCAGAACGAGTCGATTTTCCACAACGTCGACCGAATTCACGAAGCGATGCAGCTCAAGCGCAAGGTGGAGTTCCTCTATTACAGCTTCGACACCAACCTGAAGCGCGTTGCGCGTCACGGCGGCAAGCGCTATGCCGTAACGCCCGTGCGCATCGTGTTCTCGGAAAACAACTATTACTTGGTCGCGTATGTCGATGGGGAAGGAGCCGACGACGGCGAGTTTCGCACGTACCGCGTCGACCGCATGCGCATCGCGCAGCTTTCCGACATGCCGGCTGCGCGCAATGCTGCGATCGCCAACTACGGAGCAGACGAGTTTGCCTACCAGAGTTTCGGAATGTTCCACGGCGAGCGCGTAACCGCTACGTTGCACGTGGAAGCGCCGCTCATGGACGCGATCGTCGATCGTTTCGGCCGCGACGTGGAGGTTGTGAAATCCACGAGCGAGTTCGCCGACGTACGCGTGAAAGTTCAGAAGAGTCCGCAGTTCTTTGGCTGGATAGCCGGTCTGAGCGGCCAAGTGACCATTCGCGCTCCCAAACGCCTGGCCGCCGAATACCGCGACTGGCTGCAATCCCTGGTGTAAGGTTTCCCGCCCCGCCTCCCGCCAGGCCCGACACGGCGCT
>JAFUBE010000212.1 GCA_017460365.1 Eggerthellaceae bacterium | reverse complement strand
CGTAGCTACTTCAAGATTTCTTGAACGCCCCACGGGGCGAATAGACGAGTCTGGCGGGCAGTTATTCATCGTAGAAAACCACAGGCTATGCCTGTGGCTCGCTCGGCGGTTAAACCCCTGTAGGTCTCCGTAATATAAGGATCCCGCCCTAGAATGGGGGCGCGGCGGGCCGGCTGCGCCGTCCGGAAAGGACGGGATCACATGGAGAAGCATAGCCTATCACACACGAGCTGGGAGCGCGTCTACCACGTCGTGCGGATACCGAAGTGCAGGAGGAAGGTCCTGTACGGCGAGACCAGGAGGGAGGTCGGCGAGATACCGAGGATGCTGGTCGGGCGCATGGACGGAGTCGAGATCGTGGAGGGCGGCGCCTGCGCCGACCACATCCACATATGCCTGCGGACACCCCCGAAGCACGCCGTCAGCAACGTGGTCGGCAAGCTGAAGGGCAAGAGCGCCATAGTGCTGCACGAGAGGCATCCCGAGTGGAGGCGGGCCACGGGGCGCGACCGCACCCTGTGGGCGCGGGGCTACTACGTGAACACCATCGGCCTGGACGAGGCGAAGGTGAGGAAGTGCGTCAGGGAGCAGGAAGAGGCGAGCAGGATAGAGTAGCTGATAGGCCCATCGGGCCTGGGCGGTAACAGCATCGGTCCGTCGCGGCTGTGCCGCAACAGTACTTAGCCGCTATGCGGCGTTACTAAAGCCCCCGGCTATGCCGGGGGATATTTACTTGCTGAACGCAGCACTAGCGACGAAACTATTACGATCGAATCATCCACGATGATGAGAGTTTCTTCGAGGTCTGGAAATGCATCGACGAGAACCCGCTCAAATGGACAAGCGACAAATACTATGCATGACGAAAAGAGCAATGCGCCTTGCGGCGGCGGTTCCGCTTGCAGCGCCGCAAGGCAGGTCGGCGCTATCCAGATACAAAGCGGGTTACAAAGGATTCTTTTGGGCCTGGCCTTCTTGACGGGGAAGTTTTATCGTGGGCGTGCCGGTTCTTGCAAGCGTCACGATTCTTCGTGTGTAGTCTTTCCCTAGCGTAAGCGTGCGCGTGCCGAGCAATTCCATGCCTGTGAGTTTCTGAACTCGCCTTGCATGGGCGAGTTCAGATTCGTCCATTTGCGCTTTATAGCATATTAGGTAACCGCCGCGTTTTAGAAGCGGGCTCGCGAGCTCCATCAGCACCGGCAGCTTCGCCAGAGCTCGGGCGGTCAATGCTGCATATCGCATTGACCTTGTCTTTGCAAGAAGCTCAGCACGACCGGCGTATGTTTCCACTTGATCGCTCAACCCGAGGGCATCGATGATACCGTCGAGTATAAGCATTTTCTTCTGACGGGAATCAATCAGAGTGGTCTGTCTCCCCGATGCAATAGCAAGCGGAATTCCAGGATAGCCTCCGCCGCTGCCGAGGTCGCCGTACGGACCCGCAGGTGCGTTGTTCAGCTCGGTTAGCCCGACAAGCGAATCTTCGATGTGAAGCAGCATTCCTTCTTCGATCGTGTCGATGCGCGTAAGGTTGACCTTTTCGTTTGCTTCGATCACGAGCTCGAGATGGCGCCTGATGAGTTCTTGTTGGTTTTGCTGGAGCGATTCGTAGATGGTCATGGTGTACCTTGGTTCCGATTGAGTTTTGGTACATAGTAGCAAATTTCGCCTGGTGAGCGGAAAACGCATACCCGCCTTGCGGCGCTGCAAGCGGAACCGCCGCTTGTGCGGCGGCGGGACGGCACAAGTGCTGCCTCTACGATGCAGGGTTGCCTCGGATGGACATGGGAGCGGATCGCCAAGCTCGGCGGATCGGGCTTCGGCCCGGTGCGACCCCCTCCGCGGGGGTCTCCCTTCGTAGGGGCGGCACTTGTGCCGTCCCG
>JAFUBE010000211.1 GCA_017460365.1 Eggerthellaceae bacterium | reverse complement strand
AGCAGATCAAATCCTGAACGCTGCTACTCGAATAGCGAAAGGGGATCTTGGTTGTTTTCTGCGCTTCCGGTTCCGAAGTAAACTTCAGTAAAAGCGATGCGACCTGATTCGTCGGTATGGTACTCGACGAACCTGAGATTGCGCCACTCCTCTGGGCGTGCGGGGCGGCCGACGGTGTACTTGCGTTCTGCGGTGTCTGCGAGGGCTTCCATGGATTCCGTATCGAAATCCCTGCCTACCAGGAACGCTTCGATTAGCGAGTAATCACCTGTCCCGTACTCGCGGTTCACCCAGTCGACGTACTTCATGACCTGCTGGATGTCGTTTCCTGTGACGGTGTCTTTCTTCAGCTCGACGATTCCGTACGATTCGACGATCGGTGCATGGCCGTCGATGTAGCGGAACGCGAAGACGTCGATTCGATCCACCCACTGGACGGGCTTCATGGGCGACGCAGCCACCTGGTGGCTCAGGTAATCCCACGCGCCGAAGACGGCTTCGGTCTGCTCGTCGTGGTTCGCGAGTTGGTACAGGAGCCCGACTTCGAGCAGCATTTCGCTCGTGAGCGCGCCGTTTTGCTTCCGGGAGCTCGCCAGCAGGCCGGGGATGTCCGGCGTGACGTCGCGGCTTCCGATCTTCGCCCTGTACTTCTCCAGTGTTTCCTCGAAGTCGCAACCGAGTACGCTATCTGATGTCGGGTTGTAGAGCGCCTTGATGTTGCGGCGCAGTAATGCGGCCTTGAACGCAGCGTCTTCCTCGTCGTCGAGCTTGATGAATGAGCGCCTCTCGAACACGCGCAGCGACCTGAACGCCTTCGGATCGGAAAGCAGCAGGTCGTCCATATCGATTCCGGTGGCGAAGAAGTGCGGCGACGGCTTGAACGTTATCACCCACCGCTTCACCTTCTCGCCGTTCTCGGTCGTAACGACCGGGTTTTCCACGATGCTGTTCAGGTTTATGAAGGCGTATTCCACCTTCGGCTTCAGCGAGGCTCCCTCGTAGTTTTCCGCCGCCACGGTTTCTGCGGTTACGGCGACGATTTCGCCGATACCGTAGACTGTCCTCTTCGAGAAAAAGTAGACGCTGTCGCCAGGGCGCATCGTCACGTAATCGCCGAGGGTCGAGGCGACAGTGTCGTTCCATTTCGGGTTCATCAGCGTCGAGTACGATCCGCGTTTGATGGACTCGAACAAGGACGGCTCGTCGCCGAACGTGAAGAGATAGCCGGCCATGGATTCCCCTTACAGTCTGCTCGCGATTTCTAACCCGATTCGATGTGGGACGCCCACCACGAGGGCGTTGCCCATGCAGAACGCACGGTGGCCGTCGCTCATGCCGTCGTTGGTCCAGCCTTTCGGGAAGCCCTGCAGCTGGTCGAGCTCATCGGGGACGAGGCGGCGGTACCGGCCGTCGATCTCCACTATGTGCTTGAAGCGGGACGCGCCTGCGCCGCCTTCGCCGGTGAGGATGGTGCGCGATGGGTTCGTGAGCAGGTCGGGGAACGCCATCGAGCCTTCCGAGTAGTGGTACTTGAAGCCTGTCTGCTTGTTCACGCGCTCCTCGCTCTTCGAGCCCTTGAGGTAGCGCCACTTCTCCAGCTTGTCCTCAGGCACGTAGAACGATTCGGGAACCTCCGATGCCGGCACGATGACGTCGCCGAGCGTCTTCCGCTCTCCCTCGTATGCTTCCACGGCGTCGCACGTGACCACGTGGAAGTCCTGCATGGCGCCTGCCGTCCCGAACGGCGATTTGCCCTTGCCGCCGACGTTGAACGTGTTCGTGACGACGTAGGGGTCGCCGGGAATCTCAACGGTGCTGAACGATATCGGTTCCGCAATCGGTAGCGCGGTCGATATGACGCCGTGTTGGATGCGGTCTTCGAGGTCCCATTCCTTCGGTGTTTGCTCGGCATAGACGTAGACGCGCTTGCGCCTCTGCGGGAAGCCGTACTCGGCGCTGTTGACCACGCGCCACTCTACCGAGTAGCCGAGGTCAGACAGGCACGACAGCATGATGGCGAAGTCGCGGCCGCGCTGGGATGCCGGGCTCTTAAGCAGCCGGTCGACGTTCTCGAGCAGGACGTAGCGCGGCTCCTTCAGATGCAGGAAGCGGTAGATGTCCCACCAGAGGACGCCCTTCTTGCCCTCGATGCCGCCGGCCTGGGAGAGCGGCTTTGCCACCGAGTAGTCCTGGCACGGGAAGCCGCCTACGACCATGTCGACGTCGGGGATTTCGATTTCGCCCTTCTCGTAGGCGTCGAGCACCTTGTTGATGTCCTCGTTGACGCAGCTGCCCTCGCCGAAGCGCGCCTCGTAGCAGCGCCAGGCGAACTGTTTCGTGTCGTTTCCGGGCGGCTCCCACTGGTTGGCCCAGACCGTCTGGAACGGCCCGGCTTTCGGCATGTCGAATTCTGGATGTTCGGGGTTGTGGTACCCCTCAAGTCCGAGGCGAAAGCCTCCGACGCCGGCGAAAAGCTCGGCAACCTTGATGGTCTTCATGGCACGTTTCTCCTTAGCTGTCTGTGCCCGTAACCGTTGCGGTTGCCATTGTAACCGATCTGCCCGCAAAGATCAAGATCCCAATTCGGGACAGTCGTGCTGCTTTCTCTACTCGCCGGACGTTATTCGCGCGATTTCAGTCTTGAGGTACTGTGCGTTGAGCCAGAAGCACTTCTTGACTACTTGGTCGCCCTGGGGCGTCGGCAACGTGTCACGGCTATCGCGCCCGTGCGGGCGGACATGGCAGCAGCGGTTCTCGGACGATTTAACGGAGTTTTCTGCGTGGCCGCAAGCGACGCGTCTGCGCATTTCCTCGTAACATCGTTCGGCCTCTTCCAGGTCGTCGTCGGGCATCTGCCAGAACGCGACATCGGCTAGGCGGTACAGGCCGCGCTCGGAATTGTCCTCCCGGTAGATGACGAAGAGGTACTTCTGGTCGAGGTACCCGGCGAAGTCGCTGTCCTCGAACGGCGTCTCCACTAGCTCGAAGTAGTCGAAGCGCGGGAACGACACCGACTCCTTCGGCGTGCCGTTCCTCTTGATGCGCATGGTCTTGGGCTTGATGCCGGCCTTCTCGAACTCCTCGATCTTGGCGTCGTCGGACACGCCGAGGATGCGGCGCGTGACGAGGGCGCAGAGGTTCTTCGGCTTGCGCGCGCCCGGCTTGATGTAGCCGAAACGCTCGCCGAGCTCTTCCTCCGTGAGCCCGAAGTACGGCTCGAAGCGGTGGCGCACGAGCTGGATGAGCGTCATTTCCTGCTCGTCCTGGCCGCGCTCGATCGACTGCATGCCCTCGATGATGCGGTTGGACATCGCCGTCATGAACGACGCCTTGAGCGCCCAGGCGCGGGGCTTCGCCTCGATGGGCGAATACGGCTGCTTACGGCGGTCGGTGGCCTTGGCGCCCTTGGTGCACGCCTCCAGGTAGAGCGTGTCCGAGCCCGATATCTCGTGGGCCCTGCCGTCCCGCACCTTGTCGACGACGGTCTCCCAATCGGCCTTTATCTGCGCGAGGTCGCCTTCGGGCAAACCAGGAAGGCTCACGATCTCCACGAGCTCGACTCGGTAGTCGAGAGGGTCCGTATCCGGCATCCAGAGGTACGAGATAAGCAGGATGTCCTCGGCTTTCTCCATGAGGTGACTCGTCTCGAACGTCTCGTGGACGACCTGCATGTAGTCGATCATGCCGAGTTCGAGGCGCTCCTTGGCTGCCAGGCGGCCGTCCTTATTGCGCTTGAGCGGCGTCGTCTTGAGCTCCAAGCCGGCTTCCTTGAAGTCGGCCTCGGACTCGTTGTTGAGGTCAAGCATGAAGTAGTGCGTCTCGACGGCGCTGCCAAACGAGCCCTTGTTCCTGCGGATGTCGGAAATCTCATCGGCATCGGTCTTCTCGCGCAGCGTGGAGCCGCGAAGGTCGATAGCGTAATGGTAGATGGATTGTCTATCGGTGCGGTCGTATGGAAGGTTATCGGCTTTCTTGCCCATCGCCATCATCCTCATCGGTCGCTTCGTCGGAATCTTCCACCGGCAGCACGTAAATTGCGTCCTCATCGGCGAGCAGCATGACCGGCTCGTTGTAGAGTCGGTTCACAGCCTCGATGTTGTCGATGAACGGGCGCACGTCGCTTGACCGGGCGTCGGTCAGCTTGCCCATCATGTCGCGCTTCACGCCTCTGCTGAACTCATCGATGCCCTTGCTCGCATCCTGCAGGGCTTCGTCGAGGGGCGTGAGGTCGCCGATCGGCGTCTTCTCGATGGCCTTGCCGAGGAAGCCCATCGCGCCCGACAGGCCGCCGAGCGCCATGGCCCGCACCGAGCTGTCGGCGTCCGCCTCGATGAGGTCGTATGCCTTGGTGTACAGCTGCCGGTACTCGATCGAGTACCCGTCCATGCCGTCGGCCAGGCTCCGCAGGTACTCCGGGTCGAACTTCTGGGCGAGCATTACTTCGAGGAACGAGGAGAACGAGTAGAGGTAGACCGCGAGGCGGTATTCCCCGAACTCGGAGCGGACGGCATCCGTCTTGTCCTTGACGTCCTTGTCGATGTGCACGAGGCCCTTCTTGCCGAGCTTGCCCTTGATTTCTGCCCGGTGCTGGATTATCGCCTCCCGGGCGTCCTTGCGGATTCGCTTCACCAGGACGAGGTTAGCGTCCCTGTCCTTCTGGTTGTCCCAGTTGTACTTGTAGCTTGAGAGGATGTCGGAAAGCGTCTCGAGGTTGGCCCGCTGCCTGGCCTTGTCCTTGTTCTTGAGATACTCGAACATCTCCTGCTGAGTTTCCTGAATAGCGTCGAGCTTCTTGTTGATCTCCATGAGCGCGGCCGCCATGAAGAGCGTCGTGGGGTCGTAAGGCATGGTGGTGACGACGTCGGCCGTCTGGGACGCTACCGTGTGGAGGCGCGCCTGGCCGAACCCGTTCGATGCGTCGCGGAACGAGCCCATGAGGCCGGACCCGTCGTTGAAGGCCTGGAGGATTCCCGTGTCAAGCGGGTTGCCGAACTTGTCGGTAGCCCTGAGCAGGCCTTCCCCCGAGATGCTGACGGTCTGCGTGACCGTGCGGAATGCCTCAGGAAGCGATGCGAAGGCCGTGCCGAGCGACGCCATTTCCCCCAACGGTATCTTCGTGGCCTTGTCGAGGTCGACTTCGATATCCGTTGCCGATGAGGGAATGTCTATCGAAAAAGACATAGCCGCGCGGGCTATCTCTTCCTTGCGCGATGCCTCTATCCCGCCGTCGGCGGACACGAGGCCGCTATCTTGCTGATTCGCTTCCATGGCACTGTCCTAACTGGCGATTGGCTCACATGCATATTTTCTCATTTGGAGGACCTTGCAACAACGGCTTTCAGCTAGGCCGGGGACATTGTGACAGCGCAAGATACTGCACCCATGGTCAATGGGCGCAGCCGGCGCATGCCGTCTGCCGGATAGAAAGGTCTGGATATGGACGGTGAGCAGAATGGCACGCAAACGCAGCAGGGCACGCAGCAGCAAGAACAGCAAGCGGCGCAACAACAAGCGAGCCGGCAGGAGACGCAAGGCAAGCACGCCAAGGAAACGGGTGTTGACGCCGGAACAGGAAGCGGCTCTGACGCGGAAGCGTACGAGAGGCAGCTGGCCGAGCGCGATTCCCGGATCGCGGAGCTGGAGGCGCAGATCGCAGACGCCGCCAAGAACGCTGAGACGGCAGACGGCCTACGTGCGGAGATTGCCGCGCTGAAGGAGCAGGGCGAGTCCGACCGCATCGACTTCGCGCTGCAGCTTGCTGGGTGCCGCAATGTGAAGGCGGCCCGTGCCGTCTTGGCCGACCACGGCGGGGACGTCGAGAAGCTGAAGGAAGCAGAGCCCTGGATGTTCGCCGACACGCCCCAGAAGCAGACTGGAAAGACCGGCTTTCCCAACGCGGGCACCGCAACCGACGAGGGCAAGCAGCTGAAGCATTGGGAGAAGATCGCCGGCCTGGCCGACGACGAGTAAGGAAGCGAGGGCTCAATCATGGCCAACTCGATTGCATACGTAAAGAACTACACGAACATCCTCGATCGCGTGTACCAGCGCGCGAGCGTGTCGGGCTGCCTAACCAGCGGCCGGCGCATGGTGCAGGCGGGGCGCAACGCCAAGGAGATCATGGTCCCCAAGATAGAGGTCACGGGTCTCGGGGACTACACGCGCAACGTCGGCTACAAGACCGGCAGCATCACCTACGAGTTCGAGACCAAGACCTTCAACTACGATCGCGGCATCAAGCTCCTTGCCGACGTCATGGATGTTGAAGAGGCTGGCGTGCTCGACTGCTTCGTGGAGGCGGGCTCCGAGCTCCAGCGCACGCAGGTGGCGCCGGAGGCCGACGCCTTCACCTTCGCGCAGATCGCGGGGCACGCTGGCGTGACCACCGACGATGCCGACCTTTCCGAGGCGGAGGCGGTCGACGTGCTGGCGAAGCTGCGCGAGGTCACGAGCGCCATGGACGAGGCGCAGGTGACGACGGGCTCGCGCTACCTGTTCATCACGCCGACCTTGAAGGGTGTCCTCGACGACTACAGCTACGCGAACCCGACCATGAGCAACCGCGTGTTGGAGCGCTTCGCGCGGGTGGTGGAGGTGCCGCAGGTGCGCTTCTACACGAAGATCTCGCTGAACTCCGGGGCGTCGAAGTTCGGCTACGAGAAGGCGTCGGCCGGCAAGGACATCAACTTCATGGTGGTGGAGAAGTCGGCCGTCATCAAGTTCGACAAGCATGTGGCGAGCCGGGTCTTCTCTCCCGACGAGCTGGAGGACCTGGACAGCTACATGATGAAGTACCGCAAGTACGGCATCGTGGAGCTTCTGGACAACAAGCTCGACGGCGTGTACGTGAGCACGGCCCCGAGCGCGTAGACATGGCAGTCGACTACGCATACTACGCCGAGACCTACGGAGGCGGCCTGCCCGAGGCCGCCTTCTCGACGTGCGTGGGCCAGGGCGAGGCGCACGTGAGGTGGCTGTGCGCCGCGAACGCCTACTGCCCGAACTCGACCGCCTACAAGCGTGCCGTCTGCGCGGCGACCGAGGCGTTCGCTGAGTTCGGGTCCGGCGAGGTCGGCGGGTACTCGATCGGGTCGTTCACCGTGCGCAACTACGAGAACAAAGGGACCACAGGTGAGGAGCTGGCGACGCAGGCGGCCCTTCGCGAGCTCGCGGGCACGGGCTACGCCTTCTGCGGGGTGCGCTGATGCGGATGTTCAAGCCGATACCGAGGGCGGCGCTGCCCGACAACATGACCGTGCGGCTGCAGCTGGACGACGGGACCTTTGGGGAGCCCGCCGTGATCGCGGGCGTGAGGTTCGACGAGGTTCAGTCTTCGAGCGACGACGGGCACCGCTCCGCCGACGGCGGCGCGGGGACGGTGTTCGTGGACGCGATGAACTCCGCTGGGGCGTTCGAGGTCCCCGTGGGGTCGCGGGTGGCCATACGGGGGCGTTCCTACATCGTGCGCAAGTGCCACCGGTGCGAGGACCTGTTCGGGCGGTGCCATCACTGGGAGCTGGAAGTGGGCTGATCTGCATGCTGTTATCGAATTTGGTGAAGAACATGCTGGTCAGCGGCGACTTCTCAGATTACTTCTCAACTTTTCCGCCGTCGGCCAGGGAGCATCCCGAGAGCGTCGTGCTGCTGGAGGGCGAGTTCGGGCGCGAGAGTCGCATCGACGGCGAGGAGCGCGGGACGGTACCGGTGAGGGTGCTGGTGGTTCGCGAGGACGCCGCCGAGGCCGAAGAGCTGGCGATCGCGATGGAGCGGCATTTGCGAAACGCTGATTGGGAGCCGTTCTGCGAGGCGGGGCCCTGGCGCATCGTCGGGCTCGACACCACGGCGCCGGTTCTGAAGGAAAGGGATTCGAGCGGGCGCTACGTCTGGAAGTTCACGGCCACGTTGACGGTTGCGAGGGAAATATGAGCGAAAAGGCTTACAAGCACGTGAAGGCAGCCGGGAAGCGGGTCGAGCCCGTCGTGCGGCGCGACCGCGCTTTCGGCGAGTACGACAAGTCGGCCAAGGAGGCTCAGCGCAGGGCCGCGGCCTACGGCCGGGCAAGGGGGAACGCATGAGGTCGATCGTCTACGCGGGGCACGACTTCTCGGAGCTGTGCAGCGCCGAGGTCGTGGAGCGCACCGCCAACCCCATCATCGCCGAGGCCCTGGAGGTTCCCGGCCGCGCCGGGGCGATGCTCGTCTCGGGATACGTGCCCCCGGTCGACGTGACCGTGCGGCTGTTCCTGGATTTGGGCTTCAAGGCCGACGTGGACGCTCTGGCCGACGCGCGGCACAGGCTCTCGTTCTGGCTTTGCGCCCCGGGCGGGGGCGAGCTCGTCCTTCCCGACGAGCCGGAGCTGACCTACAAGGACGCACTACTGGTATCGGCGGGAGCGTGGCGCAAGCTGTTCAGCGACGGGCAGTGCGACGTCACCTTCACGCTGTTCGACCCCATCGCCTACGGCATGGAGCGAGTGGAGCGCATGGCACGCTTCGACGTCGGCGGCACGTGGCCGACGCTGCCGGAGTTCCGACTGGTGGCCGCATCCGGTTCCAGCTTGCGGGTCTCTCACCCTGCCGCCGGCCGCGCCGTCGTGGTCGACTACGAGTTCGCGGGCGGCGAGGCGGTCGTCATCGACTGCGAGAGAGAATCCGTTCACATCAACGACGCCGACGCGCGGGACTGCGTGGCGCTCGGCAGCGACTT
>JAFUBE010000210.1 GCA_017460365.1 Eggerthellaceae bacterium | reverse complement strand
TTGCGCCAGATCGTGTCTGACGTGAAGTGGCGCACCGTATTCGGGATGACGATGAAGACGCGTTTGGGAAAAGCTTAGGCGAAATGCACAATTTCGTGAAAACGAGAACTTGTGCTCTGCACAATGACCCCATTTCCCAACTCACTAGAATTGAATGCAGTTGCGAAGCCGGAGCCCACAACTATCCTCCTTTTGCCTCTGGCTTCGCTGCTTGCGAAACTGTTTGGTTTGAAAGGGAGATGATTTCGCAATGGACATGAGGCAATGGGTTAAGGATCAAATCGCAGCACCGCGCAAGAAGGCGTTGCCGGTTCTCACGTTCCCCGCAGCCGAGATGATGGGCGTCACGACGAAAGAGCTCATTTACTCGCCGCAGCTGCAGGCCGATGCCATGAAGTACATTCACGATCATACCGATATGGCGGCCGTGCTCGCCTTCATGGACCTCTCGGTCGAGGCCGAGGCGTTCGGCAGCGATATCCGCTATAGCGACAACGAAGTTCCCACGGTGGTCGGCTCGATCATCGACGAGGACAGCAACGTAGATCTTCTCGAAACGCCCGATCCTCGCGAGGGTCGCACGGGCGTGTGCATCGAAGGCGTCCGGCTCATAGCCGATTCCGTTCATGACAAACCAGTAATTGCGGGCAATATCGGCCCCTTCTCCCTCGCCGGGCGCCTTATGGATGTCAACGAAGTCATGTTCTTGTGCTACGACGAGCCCGAGCTCGTTCATGACGTGCTCGACAAGGTGACCGACTTCATCATCAGCTATGTCAAGGAGCTCAAGGCGGCCGGCGCAGACGGCACGCTGATGGCCGAGCCTTTGGCGGGCCTGCTTTCGCCCGACCTGACAGAAGAGTTCTCGAACCCCTACGTGAAGCGCATCGTCGACGAGTGCCAAGACGACGAGTTCGCCGTCATCGTCCACAACTGCGGGTCGTCTGTGAAGAACACGATCGACAGCATCGTGGAAACGGGCGCCATGGGCTTCCACCTGGGAAACGCCATCGACATGGCCGAGATGATGCCGCATATTCCCGCAGATGTACTGTGCTTCGGCAACATCGACCCGGCCGCCCAGTTCTGCCACGGCACGCCTGAAAGCGTGTACGGCGCCACCATAGAACTGCTCGAGGCGTGCTCGCAGTACCCGAACTTCATCATCTCGAGCGGCTGCGACATTCCGCAGCTCACGCCTTGGGAAAACATCGACGCGTTCTTCTCGGCTGTCGACCACTTCTACGCCGACACGGTTAACGAGGAAACGAAGGCCGCTGCCGAGGCCACAAAGCCTGCTGCCGCCACCATGACCTCGCGCGAGCGCTTCTTCGCAGCGCTGAACCACGAGCCGGTCGACCGCATCCCGGTGCATCCGTTCGTCGCGGGCACCAACCGCATCCTCACGGGCGCGACCTTCCCCGAGTGGGCGAGCAGCGCCGAGCTCATCGCGAAGGGCTACATCGAGATGGCCAAGATGTTCCCCGAAGAGGACTGCGTGCTCGTCACCGTGGACTTCACGGTCGAGGCGAGCGCATGGGGCCTGCCGGTCGTGCAGAATCGCAACAATCCGAGCCGCCCCGACGGTTCGAAGCGTCTCGTGCCGACGGCGGACGACTACGGCAACATCGAGCCGGTCGACGCTGCTGCCAGCGAGCGCATGGTCATGATGCGCGACGCCTGCAAGATCGTGGTCGACGAGCTTAAGGGCGACAAGCCCGTGTTCGTGTACGTCATGGGCCCGCTGTCCACGTTGTCGCTCATGCGCGGCCAGCGTAAGATTCGCCGCGACTTCAAGGGCCACGCGCCCGAGATCCGCGCAGCGGTCGAGAACGTGACGGCCACGCTTGAGCAGTTCGCCGACATGCTCATGGAAACCGGCGTTGACGGCATCATGTGGGACACTTACTTCGCAGGCTCGTCGAACATGACGCGCGACCAGTGGCGCGAGATCGAGTTCGACTGCATGGCGCGCCTGGCCAAGCGCGTGCGCGATGCGGGCGGCATCAACATGGTCCACAGCTGCCAGTCCGGTGCGTACTTCGACCTTCAAATCGAATCCATCGAGCCCGCCGCCATCTCGTTCTTCCATCCGGCATTCGGCTGCGACAGCCTGGCCTCCACGAAGGAGCAGTACGGCGACAAGGTGGCGCTCATGGGCGCGGTCACGCCGTGGAACGCGGTGCACGGCACCGACCTCGACTGGGACGAGGAATGCAAGGAAGTCATTGCCGAGCTTGGCGGCGACACGGGCTTCATCCTGTCACCCGGCTGCTTCTACCCGGCCAACGCCTCGCTCGGCCGCGTGAAGCGCATGATAGATGTTGCACTGAACACGCCTATGAAGTAATAGCCGGAGGACTGCATGTTCGGGGAGTGCCACGCGCACATAGCCATGGACGGTATGAACTACGCGCAAGCCATGGCGCGGCATGCGAACATCCCCGACGAGAATCATATCCGCACATGCTTCGAGACGTATAAGAAAAAAGGCGTCGCTTTCGTCAGGGACGGAGGCGACGCCTTCGGCGTTTCACGCGCGGCTAAGTCTATCGCGCTGGACTACGGCATCGATTACCGCACGCCCGTGTTCGCCATACACAAAGCCGGCCATTACGGATCGATCGTCGGGCGGTCGTTCGGAACCATGCGCGAGTATGCGGCGCTCGTTGACGAGGCCCAGGCTCAAGGAGCCGACTTCATCAAGATCATGACCACCGGCATCATGGATTTCAATGTGTTCGGGCGCGTGACCGGCACAGCGCTCGAGGCGGCTGAAGTGCGCGAGATGGTGCACGTGGCGCATGAGTGCGGCTTTGCGGTCATGGCGCACGTAAACGGCAAACGTGCGGTGCTCGACGCAATCGAGGTCGGCGTCGACAGCATTGAGCATGGCAACTTCATCGATGGCGAATGCGTGGCCGCCTTGAAGCAGTCGCGCACGTGCTTCGTGCCGACGGCTGCCGTGGCGCATAACCTCATGGGCTGCGGCATGTTCGACGAGTCGGTGCTTGCGCGTATCCACGATGCCGCGCTTTGCGTAATCGCCGCCGCCGTCGAAGCGGGTTGTCTGGTGGCGCTCGGCAGCGATGCGGGAGCCGTTGGCGTTTTGCACGGCCAAGGCGCGCTCGACGAGTACGCATGCTTCAAAGAAGCGGTTGCCGACCAGACGCTTCTCGATGAGCGCCTCGGTGAAGGCGATGCTTTCATTCGCGCTACCTTCAGGCACGAATAGCCTTTAATCCGATGGCGCTTTTATGCGGGAAGCACGGTGAGACACTAAGACCTGCTCGGCGCGAGCGGTCAGGCTGGCAAGGATTTCGGGGTGTTTCGCACGCAGGCGGCCAACGCCCGTCTGTATCAGACCATAACGACGCTGACGCCCGGAGCGCACAACTTCGTCGTGTTCTGCCCGCTTCATGCGTGTGATTTCGAGCCCGACCTCGTGTTCTTCGTTGCCGACATGGCGCAAGCCGACGTGCTCATGCGCGCGACGAGCTACATATCGGGCGATCTTTGGGAGTCCAAGGGCTCGTGCGTGCTGTCATGCGCCTGGTTGTTCGGTTACTCGTACGTCAGCGGTAAGGTGAACTACCTCGTATCGGGATTGGGCCATGGCATGCGCAGACGGAAGCTGTATCCCAGCGGGCGCTTGCTCATCTCGGTTCCCTACCAGAAGCTCTCGGAGGTTATCGAGGCAATGGGCCAGATGGATTGGGAGCTGCTGGCCTTACGGGAAGACGACGAGGCCAAAGCCGAACTTCAACGCCGCATCGACGCATGGCAGGAAATGCGTCCCGGCTTCGAGCTAAAATAGCCTTTTGCATGTGCCATGCGTCCTGTCGTGTTCGAGTGGCCTTAAACGAAAGTCGTCAAAGGAGTCGATGATGCTGGAAGTTGGAGTAAAAGCCCCTGATTTCACGTTGCCAGACCAGAACGGCAAACTGCGGCAATTATCCGATTGGCGCGGCCAAAAGGTGGTTCTCTACTTCTATCCGCGCGATAACACGTCGGGCTGCACAAAGCAGGCCTGCTCGTTCGGGGAATTATATCCTCAATTTCAAGAGAAGGGCGCTGTCGTCGTCGGCGTGAGCAAGGACACAGTTGCTTCGCATAAAAGGTTCGAGGAAAAATACGGCCTCCCGTTCACGCTGCTTTCCGACACCGAAAAAGAAGTGCTTCAAGCTTATGACGTTTGGAAAGAAAAGAAGAACTATGGCAAGGTGTCGATGGGCGTCGTGCGCACAACGTACCTCATCGACGAGGATGGCAGTATCGTGAAAGCGTA
>JAFUBE010000209.1 GCA_017460365.1 Eggerthellaceae bacterium | reverse complement strand
GGCCCCCGCCCTGCGCGGGGCTTGCTATGTGTCTGATCGACCCCGTAGGGGCGGCACTCGTGCCGCCCGCGGCGCGCCAGCGCCGAACCGCGAGCGCAACTGCCGCCCCGGTTTGGGCCTGGCGATAAGTGGGGCGCGTTATTGCACGAGGCAGGCGTCGAGGCGGGACTCGATGTCGGCGCGGTCCATGTGACGCCCGATGAAGACGAGCTTCACCATGCGGTCGCCGAGCTCGTCATCCCAGTCTTCGAGCAGTCCTGGAAAATCGGCCAGGATGGCTTCGCGCACCTCGGGCTCCTCCGCTGCGGTGAACATACCGTTTTCGCTCAGGTAGAAATGACGTCCCGCTTGCTCGAACAGGTACCGGTCGTCGGGCGTGTCGGCTTTCCACACGATCCCCTTGCACCGAACGATCTCGTCGGGCCAGTTGGCGACGAACTGGCCGAACGCTTGCAAGTCGAGTGGCTTGCGCCTCTGGTACACGAACGTCGAGAAGCCGTATTCGAGCACCTCGGGATTCTCATGCTCTTCGGGGTGAGCCATCGCATCAGCCCAGACAGCGGAATTATACGCATCGAAGAAGTTGAAGCGACCCGTGTCCATGATCTCGGCAAGCGGAACTTCAGCCTGCGTCGCCTCGACTATCACGGCGTCCTTTTGCAAGCTCCGCACGATGGCGCGCAACTCGCCCATCTGTTCGGGCGTCACGAGGTCGGCCTTGTTCAAGATGAGCGTGGTGCAGAACTCTATCTGCTGAACGAGCAGGCTTTCCACATCGTCTTCGTCGATGTCGTCGGCCACGAGCGCGCGACCACCGTCGAATTCCTCGAGCATGCGCGCGCTGTCGACCACCGAAACGATGTTGTCGAGCACCAAATCTACATCATCGGGTCCCGCGGTTTCCACCAGATCGGAAATCGTGTACGCAATCGGAATGGGCTCGCAAATGCCCGACGCCTCGATCACGATGTAGTCGAACTCACCGCCGTTGGCGATGCGGCGCAGCTGCTCGGCAAGGTCTTCGGCCAGCGTGCAGCAGATGCAGCCGTTCGTCATCGCAACGACGTCGTCGAGCTCGACAAGCTGCCCGGCGCGCGCCACCAAATCGGCGTCGATGTTCACTTCGCCTATGTCGTTCACGATCACCGCCGCACGAATTCCTTCGGTATTCGCAAGCACGCGGTTGAGCAAGGTGGTCTTGCCTGCCCCCAAATAACCGGTTATCATGGCAATCTTTACTTCCGACATGGAGCCTCCAAACTTAGAACTATTGTTTCATAGAGTATAATGCCGATGATAGACCAGATTGGCGGGGAAACAAATATGCGTAACGTCCTGCGCGTCTTCGTGCGCGACATAAAACGCCTGATAACAACACCCGCCGCTTGGGCGGTTATCCTGTTTCTCACGATACTGCCCTCGCTGTACACCTGGTTCAACGTGGCCGGGTTCTGGAATCCTTACGACAACACGGGAAATCTTCGCGTCTGCATCGTGAACGAGGATACGGGCGCTGTCGTCGACGGCATCGGAGAACTCGACCTCGGCAAGCAGATCGTCGAGCAGCTGCAGGGAAACGACCGGCTCGGGTGGGCCTTCGTCGACCGCGACACGGCAACCGAAGAAGTGCAATCGGGCGCCGCCTACGCAGCATTCGTCATGCCGGCCGACTTCAGCTCCAACGTCGCGTCGATTCTTTCGAGCGATTTCAAGCGACCTGAGATCGAATACTTCGTGAATGAGAAAGTCGGCCCCGTCGCGCCCAAGATAACCGACACGGGCGCCAACACGCTCGACGCCACGATCAACGAAGCGTTTGTTTCAGCCGTGAGCGAAGCGGTCGTAAAAATCACCGACGAGAAACTCGCCGACCTCAGCCAAGCGGGAATCGACGCCAGGGCGAACGCAGCCGCAAAGGTGCGCAAAGCCCATGACGCCGTGGCGAACACGCGGGAAGAGCTATCTGCGCTCGACGGCAAGATCGGCGCCGCACGCGATAAAGCTTCCGACGCCAAATCGCTGCTCGACGACGCGAAGGCCAAGATCGACGGCTTAGCCGGAACGCTCGACCTCGTTTCGCTGCTCACCGGCAATGTCAACGCCTCGATGGTGAAGTTCTCCACGGATGCGAGCTCGACGCTCGACGCGGCTTCGCACGAAGCTTCCCAATCGAGCGGTCGCACGAACGAAGCTATTGTGGGAGACGCGAACGCCATCATTTCCGCAAGGAGCAGCGTCGAGCTCGTCATCGGGCGCGGCGAAGACGCCGCGAAAGAAGCTGACGAGATCTCGACGCGCCTGACCGAGACGCAAGACCGTTTGAACGCACTGGGCACCGAGCAAAGCAAGAAAGCCGCCGCCCGCCTCGGCGAGGTGATCGGGCGCTTGAATACGGCAAGCGAAAATGCGAAGCGCAACCTCGAGAACCTCCGGCAACTTTACGACGACACCGCTCAGACCGCAAGCGACGTGCGGAACGCGTCGAACGCAGTCAACGGATCCGTGCAACAAACGCTCTCGAGCGCCGACGAATTCCGCAGCACGCTCAACACTTCGATCATCCCCCAGATCAGCTCTGCGTTGTCTGAAATCGCATCGATCGCAACCAATCTGAGCGCGCAATCGGCCAGCCAAAAAGCAATCGTCGAACAGGTTTCGTTTACGCTCGACGAGCTGTCGCAGACCCTCGACGCGGTAGTCAAGGCCGTAACGGCAACGGATAAGAAATTCAGCCAGGTTGAAGACGAGCTCGCAACGCTCGCCACCGACATAGCCGCACTCGGCACCTCGAACGCCATCGCAAACCTCATCGGCACCGACCGCATCGACCCCGCCACCATAGCCGATTTCATGATGTCGCCCACCCAGCTTGTCACCGAACAGCTCTACCCGCTCAACGCCTACGGCTCGGCCATGGCGCCGTTGTTCATAAACCTCACGCTGTGGATCGGCGTGTTCATGCTCATGGTGATCATGCGGCTCGAGGTCGATGACGAGAACGTCGAGAACCTCACCATCACGCAACGCTTCTACGCGCGCCTCCTATGGCTTGCGCCGCTCGTGTGCATACAAGCGGCCATTTGCTGCACTGGCTGCCTTTATATCGGCGTGCAGAGCGTCAATGCGCCTGCATTCTACGCCACCGCCATCATCGCCTCGCTCGCATACCTCGCCATCCAGTACACGCTGTCGTCAACGCTTCAACACGTCGGCAAGGCGATATGCATCATCCTCGTTTTCGTCCAAATCCCTGGGGCAAGCGGAATATACCCGATCGAGATGACTCCCGAATTCTTCCGTATCGTATACCCGCTGTTCCCCTTCACCTACGGCATCAACGCCATGCGCGAGACCATCAGCGGCTTCTACGATGGCCAGTGGATCTCGTGCATCGGCGTGCTCGTCGCTTTCATGGTGGCGTTCCTCGTCATCGGCACGGTCGCGCGCCCTTACCTCACGAACCTCAACCGCATGTTCGCGCGCGAGATCTCGGACAGCGACATGATCATAGGCGAGGACGTGGAACTGCCCGCGCGCCGTTGGCGCATGTCCCAGATAATCCGGGCGCTGGCCGACCGCGAGGAATACCGCGTTTCGCTCGAGCGGCGCGCCACCCGCTTCATGCGCTTGTACCCGCAACTTTTGGGCGCGGCGCTTGTCGTGGGAATCGCCGTGCCAGTGCTCGCAGCTGGAATCCTCTCGCAACTTGGAGCCGATAAAGTCGTGATCCTCACCGTTTGGCTCGTGTGGCTCGTGCTCGTCATCGCGTTCCTGCTCGCAATCGAATTCATCCGTGACAATCTGAGCCACCAGCTCTCGCTCGAAACCATGGACGCTGACGAAATGCGTTCGCTCATCAGGTCGAGAAACCTCTTCACGCGCGTCAGGCCCCTCGTGCAGGACGTCGTACCCGAAGAACCCCATGACGACTCCGACGAAGGGAGCGCGCAATGAGACACATTTGGCGCCTGTTCGTCGGCGACCTGAAACGTCTGAGCTCGAACGTCGTGACGCTCATCGCGGTGATCGGCCTCGTTGCGCTGCCCTCTATTTTCTCGTGGTACAACATGCTGGCATGTTGGAACGTGTTCGACAACACGGGCAACCTGACCGTCGCGGTCGCCAACACCGACGAGGGCTACATGAGCGACCTCGTCCCCATCGAGGTGAACGTGGGCGATCGCATCGTTTCTGCGTTGCGTGAAAACGACCAGCTGAACTGGACGTTCACGACCGAAGACGACGCTATAGACGGAACGCGGTCGGGGCGCTATTACGCAGCCGTGGTCATTCCGCCGAGCTTCAGCCGAGACATGATGTCGTTCTTCTCCGAAGACACCGAACACGCGAGAATCGTGTACTACTCCAACGAGAAGAAGAACGCGGTGGCGCCCAAGGTGACAGACCAAGGCGCCGACCAGGTTTCTCATCAGGTGAACCTCGTGTTCACGGAAACGCTTTCAAAGGTCGCACTCGGCGTTTCGCAGACATTCGTGCGCTACACTGACGAAGCGGACGTCGACAGCGCGGTTGCGACCATGAGCGAGCACTTGAGCAAGGTGGGAAGCAACCTGAGCGAAGCGGGATCCATCCTCGAGCTGTACGCGGACATGATCGGAGCAGCCAGAAAGCTCGTGGAAGACTCCGGCACCCTGATCGCCAATGCCCAAACCGCCTCCCACGGCATAGCCGACACCGTCGGCAATTCAGGACAGGTGGCCACCGACGTATCGGGTTCGATCGGCGAAGCCACGGAAGCGCTCGGGCGCGCGATCGAACAGAGCGCTTCGAGTTACGAAAGCCTGCCGAGCGCGATAGGGACGGCGTTCGACTCCGCCTCCGCCTTGAGCGCAGACGCCGTGCGTCAGCTGAGGAACCAAGCCGACGACCTCGATAACGCGATCGACTACTACACTCCGCTCGTCGCTACGCTGCGCGCCATCGACGACCCGCTTGGCGAGGCCGCAAAAGTAGCCGATGACCTGGAGAACTTGATCAAAGCCGAAGAGAAGATGCGCGATGCGCTGAGCTCTGCCGCCGACGACATCGAGAAAGCCGACGCCTCTGCACAAGACGGCCGGTCGGCCACCACGGAAATCGCCCAGCAGGCGAAAAGAGACGTCGAGGCCGCGCAGCTCGACTATGACGAGAACCTCGCGCCCATGCTCAAAGAACTCGCCGCGGCGATGAGCGAAACCGGCACCACGCTCGCGCAAACGGGCGAACGGCTCGATCGCGCTGCCGAGAGGCTCATCGGCGCAACCGACTCGCTTTCCAAGGAGCTGCAAGACGCCGAAAGCGGAATCGCCCGTTGCGCCGACAAGTTAAAAAGCTCGGGTGAATCGGTGAGCTCGCTTGGCGGCAAGCTCACCGAAGCGCTCTCCGCCGGCGACACGCAATCGGTACGTGACCTGATCTACACGAACCCTTCGACGCTCGCCGAGGCGATTTCAGCTCCCATTGCGATTGACCGCCACGCGGTTTTCCCC
Source organism: Eggerthellaceae bacterium (assembly GCA_017460365.1). Taxonomy (GTDB): domain Bacteria; phylum Actinomycetota; class Coriobacteriia; order Coriobacteriales; family Eggerthellaceae; genus UBA9715. The sequence continues at coordinate 3,203 of JAFUBE010000209.1, read as the reverse complement.
GTCGAGAACTTCGGGTCGGCCATGTCGCCGCTTTATACGACGCTCGCGCTCTGGATCGGCGCCCTCATCATGATGGTCACGATCAAGGTTGTTCCGGGCAAGCGCACGGTCGCCACCCTCGACAATCCCACGCCGCGTCAGCTGCTTCTCGGGCGATTCGGCATCGTCACCTTCATATCGCTGCTGCAATCGACCACGATCGCGCTCGGCAACCTGTTCTTCTTGGGAGTGCAGGCCACCCATCCATGGCTGTACATGCTCTGCTTCTGGATTTCAGGGCTCGTGTTCGCATTCATCATCTATACGCTGGTCGCGCTGTTCGCAAACCTCGGGAAAGCGCTTTCCGTCATCCTGCTCATTGTGCAGGTGTCGGGCGGCGGCGGGAGCTTCCCCATGCAGCTGCTCCCCGATTTCTTCCAGACGGTAAGCCCCTACCTGCCGATCACCCACGCCGTGAACGCGATGCGCGCGGCCATGTTCGGCGTCTACGCCAACGACTTCTGGATCGAAATCGGCACGCTCGCGCTCTTCGCCGTGCCCCTTGCCATCATGGGCTTCTTCCTGCATGGCCCTCTGAGCCGTTTCGTCCCCAAATTCGTAGCCCGCGTCGAGAAGTCAAAGTTGATGTAATCCTCACCCGCGGGCTACCCCACTTACTGCCAGACCCAAAGTGGGGTAGCCCGCGGGTCTGCGCCGCTTTGGGTCAGGCGGGAAGCGCCACGCGGCGGGCGCGATTACGCCAGCTCGGCGAGCTGCTCGTCGATGCGTGCGATCTTGTCGGCCAGGTCGGCGTGCTTGGCGCGGTCCTTCTCGATGATCTCGGGGGCGGCTTTCGCAAGGAAACCCTCGTTCGACAGCTTCTTCGCAAGCTTTGCTTCATCCTTGCTGAGCTTTTCGCGCTCTTTGGTCAGACGAGCACGTTCGGCATCGAAATCGACGAGACCCGCGAGCACGATGTAAGTTTCCAGCCCGCTTCCGAGCACCACGGTGGAGGCTTCGGGCTTCACCGCATCGGTGGCTATCGAAAGCGATGCCGTGTTGGCCATACTCTCCACCAGCCCACGCTGCGCATTGAGCAGGCCGGCATCAGCGGCTTCCGCCTTCACGACGATGTCGAGGGATTGCTTGGGCGAAATGCCATAGCGAGCGCGGGTCGAACGCACAGCCGAGATGGTCTGGCAAACGAGGTCGATCGCGCGCTCCGAATCGTCGTCGACGAACTTCGCAAGCGCTTTCGCATCGGGCCATTCGCCTCCGATTAGATACGGAACCTCCGAGCGGTCGAACGGAAGCTCCTGGTAGATTTCCTCGGTTACGAACGGCATGATCGGATGCAGCAGGCTGATGGCGGTCTCGAGCACGAACATGAGGTTGCGCTGGCACGCGAGGCGGTCGGCCGGATCGGCTTCGGCGAACAGGCGCGATTTGGAGAACTCGATGTACCAATCGCAGAACTCGTTCCAGAAGAACGAATACAGCTCGCGCGTGATCTCGCCGAATTCGAAGTCTTCATACAGGCGATCGAGCGAAGACACGAGCTTCGCCAACCGGCTGAACACCCAACGATCGGCCGGCGTGGTCGGCTCGGGAGCGCCGGGCGTGTACCCGTCGAGGTTCATGTTGACGAAACGCGCGGCGTTGCGGATCTTGTTGGCGAAATTACGGCTGCTGACCAGCTTGTCCACGTTGAACTTCAAATCCTGCGAGCCTGTCACCTGCATGAGCAGGCCGAAGCGCATGCCATCGGCACCGTAGTCGCGCATGAGGCGCAGCGGATCGACGCCGTTGCCACGGCTCTTGCTCATCGGCTTGCCATCGGCGCCCATGACCGTCGGATGGATGATCACGTGCTCGTACGGAATCTTGCCCGTGCAGTACTCCGAAGCCATGACCATGCGGGCCACCCAAAGGCCCATGATGTCGCGCGCAGTCGAGAGCACCTGTGTCGGGTAGTTGGCGGCAATCTCGCCGCTCACGTTCTCGCGGTCGGTCCATCCCTGGGTCGCGAACGGCCACAGCTGGCTTGAGAACCACGTGTCGAGCACATCTTCGTCCTGGCGAATCGAACCGCCGCATTTCGGGCACCCGTGCGGTTCGTCGACGCATGCGTCTTCCCAACCGCATGCGTCGCAGTAGTACATCGGGATTCGATGACCCCACCAGAGCTGCCGCGAGATGCACCAGTCTTTGAGGTTGGCGAGCCAATCCAGGTACACCTGCTTCCAGCGCGCCGGATGGAACTGGATCTCGCCCGACTCGACGGCGGCGGCAGCCGGCTTTTTCAGCTCATCAACGGCCACGAACCACTGCTCGGACTCCCACGGCTCGAGTTTCGTGTGGCAACGGTAGCACGTCATGACCGAATGGTCATGGTCTTCAACGTGGTCGAGCAGGCCCAGCTCCTCGAAGGCCGCCACCACGGCGTCGCGCGCCTCGTCGCGGTCCATGCCGGAAAACGTGCCGTAGCCCTCAACCACATGCGCGGTCTCGTCGAAGATGTTGATGCGCTCGAGGTCGTGACGCTGTCCCATGCCCCAGTCGTTGGGATCGTGCGCAGGCGTGACCTTGACGAAGCCCGTGCCGAACTCGGCGTCGACGACGAAGTCCTCGAAAATGGGGATCTCGCGGTCGACCAGCGGCAGCTTCACCTTGGCGCCCACGAACTTCTTCTTGGACGGGTCCTTGGGAGAAACCGCCACGCCCGTGTCGCCGAGCATGGTCTCTGGGCGCGTGGTCGCCACGACGATGTACTCCTGCCCGTCAACCGGCTCGACCAGCGGGTAGCGCAAATGCCACAGGTGGCCCTTCTCGGGAATGTATTCGGCTTCGTCATCGGCAATGGCGGTCGTGCAATGCGGGCACCAGTTGACGATGCGCTTGCCCCGGTAGATCAGCCCGTCGTGATACCAGTCCGAAAACACCTGGCGCACGGCATGGGCGTAGTCGGGATCGAGCGTGAAATGCTCGTCGTCGTAGTCGCACGAGCAACCCATGCCCTTGATCTGGTTCACGATGGTGTTGCCGTATTCCTCGCGCCATTTCCAGCATTCGTCGATGAACGCCTCACGGCCAATCTGCAGGCGCGATACGCCTTCGTCGGCCAGTTTCTTGTCGACCTTGGTCTGTGTGGCGATACCCGCGTGGTCGGTGCCGAGCACCCAGCGCGTGGGACGGCCTTGCATGCGCGCATGGCGAGTGCACGT
>JAFUBE010000208.1 GCA_017460365.1 Eggerthellaceae bacterium | reverse complement strand
ATGCCCGCGTACGCCGCACAGCACGCAGAGATACCGCTTGCCGTAGCGCTCGACGTACATCTCCTCGGTCCAGACGTCGATGAACAGGCTGACCTTTGACGCCCTCGCCGGGGTCGTAGAGCTCGCCGTTGCCGTCCACCATCCAGTACAGCCCCATCTCGTATGAGATCATGCCGCCCCGCGCCACGCGGGTGAGCCTGATGCGGAACACCGACGAGTAGCCGAAGTCCTCCGGCGGTCGCCTGAACTCGCTTCCCGGCTCGGCCGGCGGGAACGAGGACTTCCTGTTCAGGTAGTCGATGTAGAACTCGTTGAACCAGCAATCGAGCTGGCCGTAGTCCTCGATCCCGAAGCGGATGATGTCGTTGACGAGCCGGAGCTGCCCGGTGAGGTTGTAGCGCTCCACGCGGCCCTTGGCCTGCGGGGAGTTCGCGAATATCATTCGGACCCCCAGGTCGGAGAGCATCATGGCGAGCTGGGTCTGCGTGCCCGCCTTCACGCTGCGGAACACCGAGTGCTTGTCCGAGTATACGGCCTCCGGCACGCCGCTCCTGCGCACCATGCGCTCGGCCATCCGGGCGTAGCCGCGCATGCACTCCAGGGGCATGAAGCAGCCTGCGAGCACCTCGGTCGTGGCGTCGTCGACGGCCAGGTGCAGCACGCGGGAGTCGCCGTTCCCGAACCAGTCGTACGGCGTGCCGTCCACCTGCACGAGCATTCCGCGCCTCGGCATGGGGTCGCGGACCGGATGCGCCACGCGACCGCCGTGCGCCCGCTCGGGCTTCTGCGCGGGCGACTTCCAGCCCTCGCGCCTGAACAGCTCGCGGAACCAGGACTTGCTCCTCGCCACGAGACCGTAGCGCTCGACGTCGTCGCGCTTATCGGGATTGTCGATCACGTCCTCGATGAATATGTCCCTGAACTGGGCTATCGTGATGGAGTTGTAGGGCTTCTTGAACTCCCTCAGGTAACGCACCTCGTCCTCTGTGGCCGCGGTGGCCGGCTTGCGGCCGGCGTTTCCGTGCCCAGCCGCGCCCTCGGCCCCGCGCTCGTCGATCTGCTTGGAGATCCTGATGAGCTGCCTTCGGCTGTAACCGGTCTTGCGCTCGATGTCGGCGTACGTCAGCGACGGGTCGCTCTTCTTGGCGACTATCAGCTCGATCGCCTTCGCCTTGGTCTTCTTGTCCATGCGTCCTCCTTCGACGGAGGACTACGCTAAACCTCCGGCGGGAAGGCGCATTCTAGGGGGGTGACAAAATCAAAAAACCAAGGGGGTGACATTTTCATTCGTTCATAACATCAACTCACTAATGGCTTACCAAAAAGTCAAAAGCGTATTCGTTGCAAAACATGGATTGCTGCTTATGTGGTGGTTCGGCTGTGTCCGTGAAGAAGGAGAAGTTCATGGCAAAGCGTGTGAAATATCTTTCCCAGGTGGTTGCTCACCTTGAAAAGAAGTATGGAGCTGAAAAGGCGCAGGCGATTATGGACAAGGCGCTTCTGCGCTACGAGCAGATTGTCGAAGACAACAAGGACGAACCCAGTGAATACCACCTGCATACCAGGCAGCGCATCTATCCTTCCATTGCCGTTTTCGATGCCATGCTTAGCGAAGGCGTGGATCGCAGCGAAGCAGCGGACTTCGTGGTGGGGTATTACAAGTGGAGGGCAAGCGGCCTGGCTCCGAAAATTCGGGCAATTTTCAAGATACCTGGTCTATATAAGGTTGTGCCGAAGTTTTTCTTCAACATGACGCAGAAAAGCTTCGGACCGCAGATGGGTTTCGCATCCACAGACAAGTATCTTTCTAAAACCGAGATGCGTTTCAACATGGTTGAATGT
>JAFUBE010000207.1 GCA_017460365.1 Eggerthellaceae bacterium | reverse complement strand
TCTTCTCTGCGTGGTCTGTTTTCTTTCATAGTCATAAGATGGAAAGATCTACATGGTGCAGGTCGCCTACAGTGTGGCCGAAGAGGCAACCTACAAGCGAGAGTTCTCTGCTTTTGCAGGAATTGATAATACGGTCAAAAAAATAATCATTACCAACGATGAGCTCGACTACTCCACGAGCACAGTATTTCATTACAAGCTAAAAGATTTCCTTTTCATGGACGAGCTATAAAAAGCAGGTCTCTTGTCGCAGGTTCCGCCAGGGTGGGCGGGAGTGAATATTTGCGATTGACATGACCATCGTTTGCATCTTTGGTTACCACACGCCCTTGGCCTCTTTCTCAAAGACGAGAACCTCCTGATTTCGACCATCGTCACCACCTTGCGCGTCCTGCTGCTACGCTCGTTCCGCCATGCAACCAACGGATGGAAAGGAGCAAGCAACATGGCGAACAAGATAAAGGCGAAGCTGGGATCGTGTGCCGAAAGTTGGTGTAACAGCCGTTCCGATCGGCCGCCTGCCGACGTAGAGGGGACGGCCATCGCCTAGAATCAACAAGTGTCAGATTTGTTCGATTCGAAAAGAAAGGCGATGACCGCAATGGAAATTCTAGAGCAGATGGGCGCCGATGCGCCAGAGATTCCCCGCTTCGACGACGGGATGGTCAACCTCCGGGAGCTGATCCGGGTGATGGCCGAGGCGCTCGTAAACGAGATTATGGACGCGCAGGCCGACGACGCGTGCGATGAGGGCAACCAGCGTAACGGCTACCGCGAGCGCACGCTTGTCACCAGCGTGGGGCCGATACTGCTGCGCATACCGAAGCTCCGCTGGGGTACGTTCTTTCCCGAGGACCTTCTTGTGCGCTACTCGCGCGTCGACAGGGCCATCATCGCGGCGGTCTCTGAGATGGTCACGAGCGGCGTGAGCACCCGCAAGGTCGAGAGGGTCGCCTACACGCTGGGCATCGACCGCATGAGCGCCAGCCAGGTGTCAAGGATATGCGAGTCCCTCGACGAGGTGGTGGCAGAGCTGCAGGGACGCACCTTCGAGGGGATGCGCTTTCCCTACCTCTGGCTTGATGCGACCTACGTCAAATGCCGCGGGGAGGGCCGCGTGTCCTCCACCGCCGTGGTGACCGCCATCGCCGCAGGCGAAGACGGCTACCGGCGCCTGGTGGGCCTCGACGCCATAGACACCGAGTCCCACCTGGGCTGGAAGTCGTTCTTGGTCTCGCTTCGCGAGCGCGGCGTGGAAGGCGTCCTGTGCGTCACCAGCGACGCCCACGAGGGGCTGAGGCGGGCGATCGAGGAGGTGTTTCCCGGTGCGGCCTGGCAGCGCTGCATAGTCCACCTCGAGCGCAATGCGGCCGCCTGCGCGGCCACGCGCAGCCAGCGCGGCGCCATCTTCTCCATCCTCCACGCCGTGTTCGCCGAGAAAGACGCCGCCCTCGTGCGCGAGCTGTACCACCTGGCGTGCGAGCAGATCTCAGGTTTCTGCCCGAAGGCGGCAACGTTGCTCGAGGAGGCGGAGGCCGACGCGCTCGCTTACCTCGATTTCCCCTACGCCCACCAGAGGCGCCTGCGCACCAATAACGTTCAGGAGCGCGCCAACCGCGAGATCAAGCGCCGCAGCAGGGTCGTGCAGGTATTCCCGTCGCGCAAGTCGCTGATACGGCTCGTCGGGGCGGTCCTGTCCGAGATGGACGAGGACTGGCAGGAAAAGCGCTGGTTCACGGAGGCATCGATTGCAGAGGCCTACGAGAAGCCGGAGAAGAGGAGGCCCGCACCCAAGCCAACCTACGAAGGCAGCGCGGCTGAGCATGCGGCAAGGATAATCGAGCTGGTGTTGTCGGAAGGGAGGGCTGCGTGATGTAGTGGTATCCTGGTTGTGGTTCTAGGCGATAGTTCGGCTTTCTCGGGCGGGCTGAAGCCCGCGCCTCGAAAACCGAATTACACCAACAATCGGCACACTACCGAAGCTGGTGCTGAAGCTTCGCGCGGCAGGGCACTCGAGGAACTCGATAGCCAAGTCGCAAGGAATGGCGAAGGCGAGCGTGATCGCGGTGTTCGACGCGGCAGACGAGCTCGGGATCGCGTACGGGGATGTCGCCGACAAGGACGACGCGGAGGTGTACGCGCTGCTGTTCCCGGGCAAGTTCTCCAAGGAGAGCGTCTTCGACGAGCCCGACTGGGGCTACGTGCACAGGGAGCTGGGCAAGGTCGGCGTCACGCTCGACCTGCTGCACGAGGAGTACGCCGAGGGGTGCGCGAAGAACGGCGGCGTGGCCATGTCGTACACCACGTTCTGGCGGCGGTACGGCGAGTACGTGTCGCGCAACGCCGTGACGTCGCACATCGACCGCAAGGCCGGCCGCTCCGTCGAAGTCGACTGGAGCGGCCCGACCATGTCGCTGGTCGTTCCCGCGACCGGCGAGGTGGTCAAGGTCTACCTCTTCGTCGCCTCGCTTCCCTACAGCCGATACGACTACGTCGAGCCGACACTTGACATGAAGCAGGATACATGGCTCCTGTGCCACGTGCACATGTTCTCGTTCTTCGGCGCCAGCGTGCCCAGGATCGTGCCGGACAACTGCAAGACGGCGATAGTCAGCCACCCGCGCGAGGGCGAGGTCGTACTCAACGACGCCTACCGGGAGATGGCGGCCCACTACGGCGCGGCCGTGCTGCCAGCGCGCGTCGGAATGCCGAAGGACAAGCCGAGCGCCGAGGGCACCGTCGGCAACGTCGCCACGGACATCATCGCCCGGCTGCGGAACGAGACCTTCACGTCGATGGCCCAGCTCAAATCCGCCGTTGCCGAGAGGCTCGCCGAGCACAACGCCGAGCCCTTCCAGAAGCGTGAGGGGAGCCGCGAGTCGGTGTTCCTGGAAGAGGAGCTTCCCGCGATGCAGCCGCTGCCGGCGGCTCCGTACGAGATAAGCAGATGGGTCTACGGCCGCAAGGTCGCGGCGAACAGCCACGTCTCCTACGGCAGGAACCACTACTCCTGCGATTGGCAGCGCATCGGCCAGAGGGTGGACCTCCGCATCACGCAGACAACCCTCGAGATCTACGCGAAGTCCGGCGAGCGGCTGGCGACGCACCCCCTGTTCCCTCCCTACGTGAGCAACGGGTACTCCACGCGCGAGTCCGACCTGCCGGAAGGCAAGGTCTGGCGCGAATGGGACGGCGACCGCATCCGCAAGTGGGCCGGCCGCGTCGGGCCCGCGTGCGAGGGGTGCGTCAACCGGATATTCGAGTCGGTCAGGTTCGAGGAGCAGGGGTTCGACGCCGCGCTGGCGATCCTGCGGATGACCCGCGCATACTCGGCCCAACGGGTCGAGGCGGCATGCGACATCGCGCTTGGCAAGGTGAAGTCGCCCCGCTACCGCCACGTCAAGGCGGTCCTCGACGCCAATGCCGACAAGGCCAGCGCACCGGAGGCGGCCGAAGAGCGCGGCGGCTACGTCCGCGGCGCGGACTACTACAGCGGGGAGGCGCGAGCATGATAATCGACACCGAAACCAAGCGCAAGATGCGCGACATGGGGTATGTCGACCTGCTCGAGTCTCTGGAATCGCAAGACGACTCCGCCTTCATGTCGGCTAGCTTCGAGGATCGCATGAGGGTCGCCGTCGACAACGCCCACCAGCTGTTCACCGACGGCAAGATCAAGCGCCTCATAAAGCGCGCGCGGCTGCGCTACGATTACGCCGACATCAGGTCGGTCGACCTGGCCGAGGAACGCAAGCTCGACCGTGTCGCGCTCATGCAGCTGGCAACATGCACGTTCGTGAAGACGAGCGCGAACGTCGTGATAGAGGGGTTCACCGGATCTGGAAAAAGCTTCCTGGGTTGCGCGCTCGTGAAAGAGGCTTGCCGCAACCGCATGCGCGGTTACTACGTGCGCGTGCCCGACCTTCACGTCGACTGGGAGACCGAACGCCAGAAGCCGCAGGGCGAAACGAGGCTGCTCAAGAAGCTCTCCACCTTCGACTGCCTCTGCATCGACGAATGGCTTCTCGATCCTCCGGAACCGAACTTCCGCAGCTTCCTGTTCGAACTGCTCGAGCGTCGCTACGAAAGCACGGCGACGATATTCTGCACGCAGTTCAAGCAGGCCGACTGGCACCACCGCCTTGGCGGCGGCGTGCACGCTGATGCCATTATGGACCGAGTGGTCCACGGGGCTGTCTGGTTCAACTCGGGCGAGGTCAACATGCGCAAAAGGCTGACCAAGGAGAAGGCGGCCGAAGAAAGCAATTAGCGTCTCAGAGACGGGGTAGATGTCCAGGAACCGGTGGTCGCCGCAGATGCAAACCACCGGTTCCCAAACATGCAAACGGCGGTTCTGTGAATGGAAAATAGGTAGTCACACAACACGCGAATACTCAC
>JAFUBE010000206.1 GCA_017460365.1 Eggerthellaceae bacterium | reverse complement strand
TCGACCACCTTGCCGTCGTCGAGCACGATTATCTCGTAGCAGTCGCGGATGGTGGACAGGCGGGGCGCCACCACGATGCAGGGGATGCCGCGAGCGCGGATGCGGCGAATGACCTCGGCCTCGGTCTGCGCGTCGAGCGCGCTCGTCGCCTCGTCCAAGATGACGATGGTCGAGTCCTGCGCGAGCACGCGCGCGATCTCCAGGCGCTGCAGCTGCCCGCCGGAGAAGTTGCGGCCGCCGGGCAGGATGCGGCTTGAATACCCGCCCTCGCGCCCGGCCACGAGCTCGTGCACGCCGGCATCGCGGGCGGCCAGAATCACCTCGAAGTCCTCGATGGAATCATCCCAGAGCCTTATGTTGGCACCCACCGTGTCGTCGAAGGTGACGATGTCCTGGTCGACCACGGCCAGCGACCCGCGCAGCACCTCACGCGGCACGTCGCGCATGGGAACGCCGTCGAAGGCGACCTCGCCTTCCCAAGGTTGGTACAGGCCGCTGACCAGCTTCGCCAACGTCGACTTCCCGCAGCCCGATCTGCCCACGAGAGCCACCCACTGCCCGTGCTCCACGTGCAGGTCGAAGCCCTCGATGAGCGGCGCCTCCAGCGGCGAGTAGCCGAACGTGACGCCCGAAAGGTCCAGGCGGCCGGAAAGCTTCTCGCGCCCGAAGCTCCCTTTCACGTCAGCCGCCTCGTCCCCGGGCTCCTCGGAGACGTCGGCCGGGTACCTCAATACGTCCTCCACGCGCTCCATCTGGGTTTGCATCTCCTGCACGGTCTGCCCCAAGTTCACGATCTGGGTGACCGGCGTCATGAAGGCGAGGAGGAAGCCTTGGAAGGCGAGCAGCCCGCCGGGCGTGAAGCCGGCCTCCACGATGAGCCACACGCCCAGCACGAGCACGGTTATGTTCGCAAGCTCGGTGAGCGCGAGCGGCACCGACCCCAGCCGCTCGTTGATGTAGGCCAGCCGCGCCTCGGCCTCGTTCACGTTTGCCTGGTAGCCGGCCCAGCGCTCGAAGTAGCCGGCCTCCGCGCCGGCGGCCTTTATCGTCTCGATCATCTCGACGCCGCCCACGGTGGCGGCGTAGAGCTTGCCGGAGTCCATCGCCATGCTTCTCGCCGCGTTCACGCGCCGCCGCGACACCGCGCGCGCCACCAGGGCGTTCAGCACCACCGTGGCCACGCCCACCAGCGCGAGCGGCACGCTGTAGCGCAGCATCACCGCCAGGTACAGCACGAGCATGGCCGCGCTCACGGCAACCGGGGCGAGCTGCCCCACCAGCGTGAAGGCTATTAGCTCGTTGGCCTGCTGACGCTGCTGCAGGTCGCCCACCATGCGCTGCGCGTAGAAGCCCACGGGCAGGCGCAGCAGGCGCTCCATGAAGCGCGACGAGCTGACAACCGCCACCTTGCCGCGCACGCGCGCGAGGTGCACTGTACGGCCCCTCGGAGATGACGACGATCTGCGCCCGGAACGCGCCGGGCTCGGACGCTAGCCTCTTGAACTCGGACGCCCAGTCGTCCCCGCCGCCCGCGAGATACCCCTCGCGTTCGCGCGCGACCGCGCCCCAGTCGGCGAGCCCCCGGTACGTGATCGCGCCCACCGTGCGCGCTATCGGCACGGGCTGCGATCTGTGCCCGACTATCCGCAGGAACGTCTCGAAGTCGGCGCGATTCTTCAGGAAAAGCGCCTCGGCCGGCCCGGCGGGCGTGTCCACCGCGAAGAGCGCGTCTTCCTCGTCACCGATGAAATGCCCGAGGTTCGCCCCTTCGGGCGCGATGCCGCGCGCCGAAGCAAGCTGGTGCGCCCCCTGCGCGCCCTCGGCTGGCGCGACGTAGAGCTGCGGGAACCGCCCCGCCAATGTTTCGATAACCGCCCTTCCTTTTATCTCTTCCCCCATGCGAGCCACATCCATTCCCGATAAACTTCACGCGGTCATGCCGGGTTAGCGCAACCGACCTTCGGCACCTTGTTCCCGTTCATAATAATAGAGGCAAAGGAAGCCCTTCGCGCCGACGAATCCGGCGATCCGGATACACGTCGGCACATGCGCATTAACGCCAAAGCGGTCAACTGATAGAATACTCCTTGCCAAACTGTCGAGTTCCCCTGCGGGAATTCGCGCACAACCTAACAGCTCGCGAACAGGTGAGCAGGAGGGCACTCGCCCATCCTGTGCCTGTTCGCATCTATGCGTGCGCGGTACTCGACAGTTTGGCGACTGGGGTGGGTGTCCTCCTTCTTCGGTTGCCAAACTGTCGCAAGCTGCATCCTCCACGGTCGAACTGACCGCCAGGCGCCCTGTGCGCCTAAACCGCCGTGGAGGAGTACCGTGGCGAAGAACAAGAGCCTGAATGCCGCCGCCAAAGCGAAGGAAGACGAGTTTTATACACAGCTGACTGATGTGGAGAAAGAACTCCGGCATTACCGCAATCATTTCAAGGGCAAAACCGTCTTCTGCAATTGCGACGATCCGTTCGAGAGCAACTTCTTCAAATACTTTGTCCTAAACTTCAATCGGCTTGGCCTGAAGAAGCTCATTGCAACCTGCTATACCGGCTCGCCAATCGCGGGAAGCCAGCTATCCCTTTTCGACGTGGTTCCAAATGCGCAGGAAAACCGTCCGTACAAAGCGGTGGTCACGACCGTATACGATGCAACCGGCGACGGCGGCGTCGACATGGACGACATCGCCGAGCTGTTCAAGCAGGGCGAAAACGAGCTCTCCGAGCTGGCGGGCAACGGTGATTTTCGGAGCGAAGAGTGCCTCGCGCTTATGGACGAGGCGGATATCGTCACAACAAACCCGCCGTTCAGCCTGTTCAACGAGTATATCCTCACGCTAATCGAGCACGGCAAAGAGTTCGTCGTCATAGGCAGCCAAAACTCAGTTACTTACAAGGACATATTCCCCCTGCTGATGACAGACCAAATGTGGCTCGGCTACAACAACGGCGACATGGCGTTTCGCGTCCCCGACTATTACGAGCCGAGGGAAACGCGCTTCTGGATAGACGAGAACGGACAAAAGTGGCGTTCCATGGGCAACATAGCCTGGTACACGAACCTCGACATCAAGAAGCGGCATGAGGAGCTTATTCTGGTGAGGCGTTACGATCCTTCCGTCTACCCAACATATGCGAACCTGACTGGCTGTATAAATGTCGACAAAGTCGCGGATATACCCTGCGACTACGATGGCCTGATGGGCGTGCCGATTACGTTTCTTGATAAATACAATCCGGACCAGTTTGAAATACTTGGGCTCGATTACGATTCGAGCATTCCCGGCAAGACAGGCCTGGACGAGTGCTTTGTGAAAGACTACTACGACCAGGGCAACACCGGCAGCATCACCGTGGGCCACCCGAGCCTTGGCTACTATAAGCCAGACGGAAAAGTCGTCAGGACGTATCGCCGCGTAATCATCCGAAACAGGCATCCCGAGGAACCGAGGCGGATATGAATATCGAGCAGAGAAAAGTCACCATCGGCGAGGTTGTCGAAGGCTACTTCAACGATGCGGAAGAAGGCGTTGTCGGTTACGACGAACGTCTCGATATCCGCCCGAAATACCAGCGCGAGTTCGTCTACAAGGATGCCCAACGCGACGAGGTGATTCGCACCATCGCGAAGGGGTTGCCCCTGAACGTGATGTACTGGGTGAAGACAGGCGAGGGCTCCTACGAGCTGATGGACGGCCAACAGCGCACCATATCGTTCTGCGAGTACGTTGACGGATCGTTTTCGGTCGACGACAAGTACTTCTACAACCTGCCGTCGGACCAGAAGAAGGCAATCCTCGACTACGAGCTGTTTGTCTACGTATGCGACGGCACTGACTCCGAGAAGCTTGACTGGTTTCGCATCATCAACATCGCGGGCGAAAAGCTGACCGACCAGGAGCTGAGAAACGCCGTTTACGCGGGAAGCTGGACGAGCGACGCAAAGCGCTACTTCTCCAAGACTGGATGTGCCGCAAACACGCTCGCAGGCGACTACCTGAAGGGCGCGTCAATCAGACAGGAATACCTCGAGGCGGCCATCTTCTGGGCGGCGTCAGCCGAGAGCAAGACCATCGAGACCTACATGGCTGAGCACCAGCACGATCCGAGCGCCGTGACGCTCTGGAACTACTTCCGTTCGGTCATCGATTGGGTGCAGGCAATCTTCCCGAAGTATCGCCGGGAGATGAAGGGCCTGCCCTGGGGCCTGTTCTACAACGATCACGGTAAGCGCGCCGACCTCGATCCGAAGAAGCTGGAAACCGAAGTGCAGCGCCTGATGGGGGACGAGGACGTCACGCGCAAGAGCGGAATCTACGAGTACCTGCTCACCGGCGACGAGCGGAAGCTCTCCATCCGCTCCTTCGACCGCCGCGACGCCCTGGCAGCCTACGAGCAGCAGGGCCACAAGTGCGCCATCTGCGGCGAGTCATTCGAGTTCGACCGGATGCAGGCTGACCACATCAAGCCATGGAGCAAGGGCGGCCACACACCGCCGGATAACTGCCAGATGCTCTGCACCGACTGCAACCTGAAGAAGGGCGCTGGCCGATGAATCGT
>JAFUBE010000205.1 GCA_017460365.1 Eggerthellaceae bacterium | reverse complement strand
GAAGCGATACAAAACATCGTATCGCCTAGGGCCGATATACGTTATGAGGTAACCGAGAAGGTGAAACGCACCTACCCGGAACGACATGCGAACAAGGCGTATTAACATCGTAGGGGCGCCGCTCGCGGCGCCCGCCCGACCCGGGTTGCCGGGCGGCACGAGTGCCGCCCCTACGATGGGAGGGTAACGGTACATCACGTCACCTCGGGTTGAGCGGGCGACGCCAGTGCCGACTCACTAAAGGGACTAGGAACTTCGCGTTCCGTCGCCTACGATGGGGGTACGACAAAACATTATGTCGATTTGGGTTGAGCGGGTGGAGGCGCATCTTGTCGATTTCAGCAGGCGAGGTCGTCTGTCGTGGTACATCGCATCACAGTCGGCGGGGATGGGTTGAATTCGACGGTGGTGCGTGACGAAACAGCATGGCGTGGCAACTTAAGGTTACCGGGCGTGTTATCCTTACGTTCCCCGATTTGTGACACAAGATGTTTCACGTGAAACAATTTGATTATGAGCAAACCTATCAAGTCATATTCCCTTGAAGAAGTAGAAGCGATCATGGAAGGTGCCTGCCTCTCCAAGTTTCGAGCCGAGCAGATCCTGACATGGGTTTACGCAAAAGGCGCCACGCGGTATGAGGAGATGACGAACATCCCCAAAGTGATTCGCGAGCAATTTGATCTGGCCTTCCCGCTTCACGCGCCGTCTATCGTCACGAAGCAAGAGTCGGTAGACGGCTCTCGCAAATATCTCTTGGAATACCATGATGGAACACAGGTGGAAACAGTAGGCCTTCCTTCGTCCGATGGCAGGTTGAGCGTCTGCTGTTCGAGCCAGGCAGGTTGCGCGATGGGCTGTGTGTTCTGCGCGACGGGGAGGAACGGGCTTACAAGAAACCTGGCACCTGGCGAGATTGTCGACCAAGTGCTCGCTGTACAGGATGACTTCGGCACCCGCGTGACGAACGTTGTCGTCATGGGGCAAGGCGAGCCGTTTGCGAACTACGATGCCGTCATGGCAGCCCTCAGGATCATGAACCATCCGAAACTGCTCAACATCGGTGCTCGCCATATTACGGTTTCGACATGCGGTCTTGTCGATGGAATCGAGCGTTTCACGCGCGAGTCAGAGCAGTTCACGCTCGCGGTATCCCTTCATGCAGCGCGGCAAGAAGTGAGGGATCGAATCATGCCGACCATGGCCAACCAGCGTTTGGGAACGCTCAGGCAAGCGCTCGACCGATACGCCGGAGCGACAGGCCGCCGCTTCAGCTTCGAATACGCGCTCATGGAAGGTGTGAATGACAGCGAAGAAGACCTCGACGCGCTTATAACCTACTGCAGGCGCTTGCTGTGCCATGTAAACCTGATTCCTCTCAACGAAGTGGAAGGTTCCTCGTTCAAGCCGGTTAGTCATCAGTTGATGGCTTCATGGCGCGACAGTTTGGAAGCAGCTGGCATTCCCGCGAGCGTCCGACGGTCTCGAGGCGCTGACCTTGCAGGCGCTTGCGGTCAGCTTGCCGCCCAGACGAAGTAAAGCTGAAGGCATACGTTTCTCCTCCATTATCTTCCGGGTCTGTAATAAGTAAATACGCGTTTCCCTTATGCAGGGCCCATTCGCAAGTTCTGCCCATCGAAGGGGAGTGGGCGTCAACGGCGTTCGGCTGCTTTATCCTTACTGCATCGACCCGAGGACAGGACAGGTTTATGGCTATCAACCCGACTGAGTGCAACGTGGCATTGATCGCAGGTGGAACAAGCGGCGAACGCGAGAATTCCCTTGCTTCCGGAAAAGGCGCCCGTGAAGCGCTCGAGCAAGCAGGTTACAAGGTGACCTTCCTCGACCCGGCGAACAAGGAGGACATAAAGCGGCTCGTCGAAGAGGACTTCGACGTCGCGTTCCTCACGCTTCACGGCAAGATGGGTGAGGATGGCACAATCCAGGGTATGCTCGAGATGCTCGGCATACCATATACATGCTCTGG